>JAZSDT010000167.1:0-17192 GCA_045531285.1 Eubacteriales bacterium | reverse complement strand
TCATATTGTTCGATGTGTCGATACTCTCTTGGCATAAAAATTCCTCCTATGGTAGATATATCTATTCTACCATAGGAGGGTGTTTTTTTCAATTGTCCGTTTTTAATGGACTTGTGCACGTCAGTGGGTGGTGTTTTTATTTAGCTGAATCGGCGTAAGTCTGCCTATTACAATATATCTTGCGTCGCTAAAGTCATATGAGCAAGTGGAGAGGGTTACGATGACATCGTTATATTCCGCTTCTACGTCTGACTTAAAGGTAGATTTTTTCGTATATTCCTCCAACAGTTCAAAAAGGTCTTCTCTGCTTTGATTCGGCAGGTAAATTTTATCGTCGCGCTTGACAACCGCACCTGCAAACAATTCCAACCTGTAGTTACCATTGGGAGTGAGATAGTACATCACAGGATGCTTGTCAAAATACTCCTGCGACTTGTACTCGCCAAGCTCTCCGAACATTGTGCCGTTCTTCATATTGTGTCCGTATATGATGTAGTTGGCATCTTCGCCAAGAGCCGCACTTCGATAATCGGCAAAAAGCGTTCCACTGACCAAATATTTCCCGTCAAGTCCGCGACGCAGGTATTGGTCGTTGTTTTCACCTTGCACGACAGGATAATTGATGACCGTGTCGGGACAGTAAAGCCACCCTATCACGTCACCGTTTCTTTCCGACAGAGCTTCAAAATCCACAGTTATCGGCAACTCAAAATCTTTTGTTTCTTCCGTTCTGTCTACAGCTGGCTGTCCGCTGTCATCGTTTACCAAGCGTTCGGGCTCATCCACAGGCACGTTCTTGGTGAACAGCTCATTGTAAACGACGTAGCTTCCCTGTATTTCTTTATAGGTGTTGTCCGCCTTATCATAATCGTAATATATTTTCCCGACGTTGAAAGCGGAAATCACAAACGTTGCAATAAAAAATGCATTAATGATCCTGATGATTTTTCTTCGTTTCATACCGTACTCCCTATTCTGTAATACATTATAACATCAAAGAACAGAAAAGTAAATAAAATTTGCAACATCTCAAAAAAAGTATTGCATTATAGGCAAAAAAAGTGTATAATTGGCTTAAGATGAGCGTACTGGCGAAAAAAATAAAAGTATGCAACAAAAAGCAAGGTCAAACAGCCAACGAATCGGGGTTTCCCAAGAAGGTTGTAAACCCTGTGTCAATAAAACGTTTGGAGGAAAAGTTATGAAAACCAGATTTTCAAAAAGATTAATAAGTGTGCTTCTCTGCTTATCGCTTATTATGGCCTATTTGCCGCTCTCCACGATCGGCGTTCTGGCAAATCCGGGCAGCACATCTGTTGCCGACCCGAAAACGCTGAATAACTGGGAACAATTGTTCCCGTCAAGCAGCAGCCGATATGCAGGAAGTATTTTCTTGGACAAGTCTGTTTACACTGCAACCGAAGCAAAGACAGACGCATATTTCCAGGATATCCAAGATTCTCTTTCTTTCGGATATGACAATTTTGGAAACGAGAACTTTATGATTGCGCTTTCCGCACTCGGTTCCAATTCGGAGGTTTACGGATATTCCCACATCCCCACCGATACGATTCTCGTGCTCGACGCCAGTACAAGTATGGGAACGGGTGATGCCGCTTCCTCTTCTGTTGACGATATGGTATCAGGTGCTAACGAGGCGATCAAGCGTCTGGTTTCACTTAACAACTACAACCGTGTAGGCGTTGTTATTTACAACGGAACCTCATCGGTTCTCCTTCCCCTTGACCGTTATACGTCGGGCAATGCATCGGGCGATATTCTCCGTTTCGAGAGAACAAGAACCGGCGGTGCGGGAACGAGAAACAACCCCTACACCTACCAAAACCGTATTTATATAGCCCCCGACCTGAAAAACGGCAACAACCAGCCCGTTGCCGAGGGATACATCGCACAGGCTCAGGGTACATATACACAGGGCGGTATATACTATGCTGCAGAGCAGTTCCTTGCCGCCGATACGGTAATTGACGACGGAAAGATCCAGGGCGGCACAAAGCGTATGCCCATCATGGTGCTTATGTCCGACGGTGAGCCTTCCTACCGCACTCAAACAGGTTCGCAAACCACAATCAACAAGTACAGTGCAGCTACAAACGCAAATGCCGACAGAAGCAACTTCCGCGAGGATGACGTTACGGCATTCAGTACAATGCTTACAGCTGCTTGGGCTGAGGCAGAAATATCAGCGCACTACGGCGTGGATACACGTTTTTATACCTTGGGATATGCGTTGTCCGCAAATCACCAATATGCGCAGAACGTCCTCAATCCCATGAACCCCAACAATGCACTGGCATCAAGATTCTCCACCTACGCTTCGCAGTATCTTGCCATGAGCCAGAACGCAACAGCTCAGATCAGAAACGAAAACAACCAAAACGCATTCAGAGTTACAAGAGCATCCTCCCCTGCAAGAGTAACCTCCCTTGATTACGTTGACCGCTATTGGCAGGCAGCACAGGCGTCACAGCTTCAGAATGCTTTCGACTCTATCGTTGATGAAATTATAATTCAGTCACGTTACTACAGCACGCTGGTTTCCGCAAACAACTATGCTCAGGACGGCTTCGTTTCATTCACGGATGAAATCGGCAGTTATATGGAAGTCAAGAACGTCAAGGGCATTTATATCGGTGACGGAAAACTGGTTTCGGGCGGTATGTTTGCCGAATTCGCAACCACAGGCTCCGTTAACGATTACGATAACACCAATTATGACCACGATGAGCTTGTAGGCTTTGAAAATGAAATTCTCAGTGCAATTTCAGAACGCTTCAGCATTTCTCTTTCCGAAGCGATGTTGCTTTTTAACACAGCAAAGGATAACGGCTTCATTTCATACACCTCGCCCAGTCAGTTTTCGAACTATATTGCATGGTATGCAGACGCCGACAATAATTACATTGCTCCGTATACCAACTCAAACATTGCGGCTCAAAGCAACGCAAAATACATCGTTCGTTCCTACTTCTATATGGGCGACGTTACACAAAACCACGTTGAAACGTCTATGCTTTACGCGCTGGTTCGTGTAAGAGAAGATATAAATACCGGCAGACAGATCGTTGACATCAACGTACCTGCAGCCCTTCTTCCCATGGTTACTTATACCATCACGGTTGACGGCGATACCTTGACGTCCGAAAACGTTACAGGAATCACCTGCGCACCCAAAAAGCCTATCTCTCTTCTTTACGAGGTTGGTCTTGACAGTGAAATAACACCTATCAATATTTCAACCAAGGTAAGCGAGGACTTCCGTAAGGATGCCAACGGAGAGTACACCTTCTACACAAACCGTTGGAGAGCCGACAACGGACAGCCTCTGTTCGGATACACAGAGGACGATCACGGCAACGTTACCATCAACGTTCCTCACGACGTAGATCCTCACGTTTTCAACCACGGTATAATGAACACCACTGTAGCACAGTTCATCCCCTCCCTTGAAAACGAAAGATACTATTTTACCGAAAACAAGCAAATACTTGATGCTTCTCACAATATTTATACAGGTACTAAGCCCGACAAAAACGGTACTTACTATGTTGAGTACAAGTGGATAGAAGGAGATGCAACCAACGCAGAGCTTAAGAGCGCATACAACCTTGTATCCGAAGAAATCCTGAACAATGCCGAAAGCGTTATTCAGCTTGACGGAAAAGAAGGTTGGTTCATCAAGAAGGGAACTCCTCAGTTCTACTACGGTGAAGACGTTCACGGTGAGCACGGACACACTCACAAATCCGCAAACACAACAAAAACTCTGGGATTTGCCCAGTATCCTCAGGTTGTAAGACACGATTCCGAAGAGCACCACGGATACCACGTACTTAACTATCACGGCAACAACGGTCTTATCAAAGCCGTTCAGGCACAGGGAATCAAGCTGAGCAAAACGGTTAGTCAGACCGTAGCCGGCGCACCTGACTCCTTCGACTTTGAAATTATCTTAAACGGCTCCAACGTTGCAGGCTCATACCCTGTTTACGTTGAAAGTGCCGACGGCACGTCAACAACGTCAAGTGTAAACGTTACGGCAGGAAAAATAGAAATCACTCTTAAAAACGGTGACGTAGCTTATATCTATAATATTTCCGAAGGAACAACCTACACTGTCAGCGAAAAGTACAATGAGTATTATACGTCCGCTTCCTCCAACGAAAGCGGAACAGTATCCTTGAACACCTTATCCGAGGTCAACTTCGTAAACTCTCCCAAGGGTTACGGAAGCCTTCTGGTTGAAAAGGAAGTAACTCATCCCTTTGCTACTATTTCAGACCACCTTGCAAATGAAGAATTTGATATCAAGGTAGAATTCACAGGCAATGCCAACGACCTTGCACAAATCGTTGCGCCTGCAACGGCATCCAAGGTTTCCGACAGCGTTTACACCTTGAAGCTCAAGAACGGTCACGACGCTCTGTTCACACATATTTCCGACGGAATACAGTACACTGTAACCGAAGAAAATATCCCCACAGGCTTCACTCTTGTAACAAACGAAAACGATCGCAAGGGTACGGTTGTTACAAACGTTCAGTCCGGCGTAATTCTTGTAAACGATTATTCTCCCGCATCCGTTACTCCAAACATTACGATAAACGGTGAAAAAACCATTCTCAACAATGACGGCACAACAAAGGATTGGACCGACGGGGACGTTTATCAGGTTGCATTACAGCAGGTCACTCTCGGCGGTACCGATGCAGGTCATATTGCAATAGGTTCACCCGTACTTGCTACTCTTAACAAGACTCAAAAGACTTATTCCCTTAACGTAAATCAATTAAAGGCAAGCGACGGCGTTTCTCCCCTTGAATTCGACAAGGTTGGCACCTACAGCTTTATCGTATACGAGGTTTATCCAAGCGATGCCACTCAGAGAGTTCCCAACGTCAAATACGACTCTTCACTTGCTATATTCTCGGTAGACGTTGTAGACGATGCTTCGGGCTCACTGAAAATAGACAAGGTAACAGTATATCCCGATGCTCAAGAGATTGCCGAGACTTCCGGACAATATACTATTACCAAGAACTTTACAAACCACTACCAAGTCGTTTCTGTAGAAGTTCCTCTTAAGAAGGTAGTTGTAGATGAAAACAATGCGCCCGTAAACGAGCACAGCGGCGGTATCATGATCGGTATGTTTGCCAATCCCACCGATACCATTCCTGTCTACAGCACAATTACAAATGCAGACGGAAACGGAAGAATAACCTTCCCCGTATCCAAGGACGATTACTCAACGGCTAAGGACTACTACGTTCGCGAAATGCTTCCTCCCATAGGAATCCAGGTTGTAGGTATGACCTATGACACGGCAGTAAAATACGTTGTAAGAATCGAGTGGGTTGGCGTTTATCCTACCGTTACCTACTACGAACCTGACGGAGTTACAGAAGTAGATGTTGCTACGCTTCCTCTTACTATCACCAACACCTACAATGACAGTGAAACCTCTGCTCCTCCCCTTTCCTTCGGTGGAAGAAAGACACTCAACGGCGGTGCATTAAGAGCAGGCGACGCCTTTACAGTTGAGATGTACGAGACCGACCAAACCTTTAATATCAACGGATTGTCACCCAAGGCTACAAAGACAGTGGATGCATCAAGTGCAAACGGTGCTTACAGCTTCGACAATATCACCTACGATACCGTTGGAACAAAATACATCGTTATCCGTGAAGCCAATGCAGGCACAACCATTGACGGTGTTACCAACGACAGCACAGTTTATCATATTACAGTAAACGTTGCCAAAGAAACAGTGGGCAACAAGACAGTTCTTACGGCATCAGCAACGCACATCCACAAGGTTGGTATAGGCGACGTTGCCGCAGATGCTCTCAACTTCGACAACGTTTATGCGGTAAGCGGCAGTGAAGAGGTAGTTATTCACGGCAACAAGATACTTGACGGCAGACACCTGGTAGAAGGTGAATTTGAATTTGAAATTACTGCGGTAACCCCCGGAGCTCCTATGCCTTCGGTAACCAAGGTAAAGAACAATGCAACAGGAGAATTTGTTTTCCCTGCTATCCGTTACGTTATTGATGACGAAACGGACTACGGTAAGGTATATGAATATACTATCGCCGAGGTCGTTCCCACAGTTACAGACCTTAAGGGTATCAACTACACAAGCACCTCCTACACTCTCACCGTTGAATTTAACGATGATGGCAGAGGCGGTATAACCAAGGAAATAAAGCTTAACGGCTCACCCGTTACAGACGTTAACGTTTCCTTTACAAACACCTACACGGCAACAGGAACCAGCTTAACACTTGGCGGTACAAAGCATTACAACAATACAAGCGGCGAGTTCCACTTTGAATTGTACAATGCAAACAGCAATTTTGATATCACATCTCTTGAAAAGAGCACAAGCACTGTCGTTTCAAACGGACAGGGCACGTACTCCTTCACAATGGATTACACAAGTGCTGACAGAGGCTATCATTACTACGTAATCAAGGAAGCCGTTCCCGCTCAGACAAACGGCATAATGTATGACTCAGCCGAGTATCACGTTGCAGTAAACGTACTGGATAACGGACACGGTGAAATGGAAGCTCACGTAATGAGTGCCCTTAAGGCTCACACCTCTGAAAACGTATCGGTTACGGAACTTGATTTCACAAACGTATTCGTTCCCGACCCCGAGGATATTGTAGTTAAGCTCGACGTCAAGAAGACAGTGATCAATCAGGGTGTTTTGTCAAGAGGTCCCGGAGGCTTTAAGTTCCTGCTGGATGCTTTGACGAACGGCGTGGCAGATGCTACTGTTGAAAGTGATGCAAACGGCAATGCAACCTTTACGTTGACCTTCTCAAAGGATGACATCGGCAAGGTTTACACCTATAAGATCACCGAAGTAAATGACAGACAGCCAAACGTTATGTACAGCACTGCAGCTTATACCGTTACGGTATCGATCTCGCAGAACGCAAGCAACGAATTGGTAGCTACTCTCACCTGCAACGGAGAAAACGTAGAAGCAGTTGTCGCTGAATTTGTAAACATTTACGACGTCTCACCTACGCCTCCTCCCACACCTACACCTACACCTACACCTACACCCGATCCCGATCCCGATCCTGATCCCGATCCTGATCCCGATCCCGATCCCGATCCCGAACCTGAACCTGAACCTGAACCTGAACCCGAGCCCGAGCCCGAGCCTGAACCTGAGCCCGAGCCCGAGCCTGAACCCGAGCCCGAGCCCGAGCCTGAGCCCGAGCCTGAACCCGAGCCCGAGCCCGAGCCTGAGCCTGAACCCGAGCCTGAGCCCGAGCCCGAGCCCGAGCCCGAGCCTGAACCTGAACCCGAGCCTGAGCCCGAACCCGAACCCGAACCTGAACCCGAGCCTGAGCCCGAACCCGAACCCGAGTATCCGGACAGTCCTCAGACAGGAGATGACAGCAAGCTTTATCTTTGGTTCACTCTTATGTTCGTAAGTATTGCAGGTGTAGTTGGAACAACTATTTACAGCAACAAGAAAAAGGAAGAAGAAAACTAATTCTTGCCTATATCGGATATGTACTTGAGGGGTGACCCCTCAAGTACAATCATTGAAGCATTACCTCTGTAGACAAGGTTGATTCAGAAAAAATTCCTGTAAACAAAAAGAAGAGAAGATTCGTTTAACAAACGAATCTTCTCTTTACTTATATACAGTGAAATTGTGTCAAACCAACCTCGCCGTTTCGCTTTTTTGAGTATATGTATAAGATTGGGATAGGCGAGAATTGCCTGCGGAGGCTCTCCGCATTCTTACTATATAGGAAATTTCTTGATTATTTCGCCCTCGCCGTTTCGCTTTTTTGAGTATATGTATAAGATTGGGATAGGCGAGAATTGCCCGCGGAGGCTCTCCGCATTAAAAGAATACGCCTTTAGCCTGTTCCTTTATTTCCTTTGAAGCAACGAAAGGAATTCTTGTTGTGTAACCGTTCTTTGCTGCTACAATTTTCTTTGTAGGCCAAGCGAAGATGTCCTTGTTCCATTCGTTAATAGTATCGTTATACAGCTCTCTTGCCGCTGTAATTTCTCTTTGCAAGTACATATTCTGCTGCATTGCATCTGCAATTTCCTTGTGCGCCTGAAGGTCGGGATAGCTTTCAACTGCAACGTTGATACTTCTGGAAATTGTGTCAAGCTGACCGCCCACCTCATTACGAGCCTCGTCAATATCGCCGTTGCCCGATCTGTACTTTGCTATGTTCTCAAAGGTGCTCTTGTCAAGGTCGATCGCCTTATCAAGAAGACGTGCGCAGTTCTGTAAAACCATTACTCTCTGCTCAAGGTAGTTGTCGATCTGCGATGCGTTTCTCTGAATTTTCTGCTGAAGCTGATCAAAATGCTTCTGTGCGCTGATCTTCATAAACAGGAAAATCAAGCCGGGGAGAATACCAAGTATCCAAAGAATTACCTCAAAAATTTTTGAGCCAACACCCACTTCAGCAGGTAACTTCTTTACGATAACGTTGGTGTCAAGTCCTTCTTCTCTTACTTCGGGGTTGAGTTCGTCTAACTGGTTTGCCATCTTTTTGTCTCCTTTATAATTATTTATATATACATAAGCCGTTTCTTGCCGCAAGAACGTTTCCGCCCTGCTTGCCGTCGTACCTTGTAACGTAGAAGTTGTTTTGCTGTTCAAGGGGCATATATTCATCCCAAGGAACAGAAACGTTGTGATATCTGCCGTCTCCGCCCAATACCGAAACGATATCCACTCTCTTTTCTATATCGTACGAGTAGGCAGTAATACAAGTCTCGTCCACCGTCCCCTTTGAACCCGAAAAGACAGATTTCAAAATTGCCTGTGTTTTTGTGTTGGGGTGAACGACCTGCTTTACGTCAAGCGCATTGGCTAACGCTTCACACTCCTTCAGGGAGTATTGCTGTGAGTATTCGGGGACAGGCTTCAGCGAGTGTACGGGACGCTCCTGATATGCGGGAATAGCAAATAATGGAGCAAAGTCAAAGTAAACTGCCCTGAAAAACTCTGCATTCTTGTCTATAAAGTTCGTCTTGATTATATCAAAGGAATATGACGTATAGGCACTTGAAAGAAGGCAAAGTGCTCTTCCCTGGCTGTGTGTGGTCAGAATTTTGTTCATTCTCTTTTGCTTAAAGAAATTAAAATCGTCGCCGTAGCCTGTCTTGGACAGAATCAAGTCAACCATATTGGTCTGTGCCAAGGGAGTAAACAAAGCTCTGAACTGTACCTCGTCGGTTCTGTCAAGTGCGTCAAACAAAACCTCAAATTCCGAATTTGACATACTTGTGAAATCGTCGTTGTTTTTAATGGCTCTGTCGGTCAATCTCTTAAGCTTTTTCTCTCCGCGTTTTACGTGTCTTTCAATGCTATTTTCACTCTTCCTGTCAAGGTGAGAGGCATCTCTGCTGAATGTCAGATCGGGAGCACCCTGTGAGCCGTAGCTCAAAACCACCTGTGTGTGATAAAAGGGCTTGGGCTTTACTACGGATGCCTGCAGGGTCTGTGTTCTTCTTCTGGTTCTGACTTTTCCTGAACTGTCGGTGTAGGTCTCCGTCCAGGAAATCGTCTTATAGCCGTAGTAGGTCTCTGTTCCCATTACGTGCTTTATTTTGTTTTCAAACAAAAACGGATTATCGTTGTAATCCCCCGAAAGCACGTCAATGGTGGACTCTTGGTCCTCGTTGATGTTAACAAGGTCGTAGTTGATCCTCATATCTGCTTCTTTTTCTGCCGTAAAGCAAGTGTCAAAGGACATCAGCTCAACCGTTTCGTGTATGATATCCAAAGAATCTCTGTCGGTAAACAGGCTATTTAAGGGAAGCATCTGGTCATACGCCTGTGCAAGAAGCTGTTCTGCCTTGCTGTCTGCCTGCTCGATCTCGTCACGCAGACCTCGGATTTTCGGCGTTATCTTTAAAATAACCAACGGTATAAGTACAAGAGTTATACACATTAAAACTCTCAAGAACCGCCAAAGGTTATATTTCTTCTTCAGCTTGCTTAATTTCTCCTTATAGGTATTATACTGCTCAACTGTCTTTTGGTTCTCTTCTACGTTGACGTTGGATTTCTTTACAAGCTTTTCAAAGAACGCATTGGCTTTGTCTAAATGGGAATCCTTTAGTTTTTTCTCGTAATCTTCAAGCGGATTGTAGATAACGGAATTCACGTTCATCACCTCTTTTTATAACCGAAGGAAGCCGACCTCCTTTTCTACATTATAACACACAATACGACATTTGTAAACAATTAATACGGAGCTGTCGAAAAATTTCGAACAGCTCCGAAAATATCTTATTCCAGCTCTACCTTAACGGGAAGACCTGTTTCCATTGATTTGTTGCACGCAAGTGTAAAAGCAACAGACTTGAAAGCATCTGCATAGGGTGAACGTATCTTACTTCCGTCGCCTGAAATTACAGCCTCGATAAAGGTTCTGTCACATTCAATACCTGCATCTCTGCCGAAGGTGTACTCTGTCTTTTCGTTGGTTGAAGCACCAAGCCCTCCGTCTCCTGAAACTACAAAGCCGTCTGCCTTCTGCTCTACGGGCTTGTCGCCGTATATAACGGTAGAGTTGATTATTTTGTGCTCGCATCTCTTGTCACGCGTTGAGAAGATGACCTTTGAATCAAAGCTTGCGCCCTTGGTGGAGTAGTCACCTGTAGATATAACGCCCAATGCACCTGACTTGAATTTTACAACGGTGGTTGAAAGGTCATCTGTATCGTAATCGGGAACTTCCGTAACGAAGCCTCGGGCACCGTAGGAGAATACCTCCACAGGCTCGTCAAATATGTAGCGTACAATATCGAACTGGTGTATGGTCTGCTCTACAGCCTGACCGCCCGAAAGGTCCTTGTGACGCCACCAATGAACCATGGGAACGCCGCCCATACGTGTAACGTCAACGTAAACGATTTTGTTTTCACGGCAGAACGCCTTTGCAGGTTCAAGAATTTCATCGGCATATCTGCACTGGAAGCCCGATGCCGTTATCAGATTCTTCTCTGCTGCCGCATCTCTTATTTTTCTTGCAAGGTCAAGGTCAAGAGCAAGAGGCTTTTCCACGAAGAAGGGAATGCCTCTCTTTATTGTCTCCATCTCAATTTCGCCGTGACAATAAGGAGGAATGCAAATAAACACCATATCGGGCTGTATTTCGTCATACATTTCACGCCAATCCGTAAATGCCTTTCCGCAGCCTGCCTTTTCAACAAAGCTCTGTGCCTTTTCAGGTACAAGGTCGCAAAATCCTGCAAGCTCTACAATGTCCTTAAAGCCCAGGAAATGCCCAAGATGATAACCTCCGATGCCGCCGCATCCGATCATAGCAAGTTTTTTCATAATTTGCTCCTTATTTCTTTATTTATTTCAAGGGGATACTCCTGCCCCTTATGTACAAACGTTCCGCCCGAAACGGTGGAAAGCACAGATACGGTGCCGTCAGCCACTCTGACAGTGACCTCGCCATCCCTTACAGGCACTGTGCCTTCAAATGAACCAAGCCTTGCAATCGGCTCTACCTTAAAGGTCTCGTAGCCTGCCGACGTGGGATACACACCCAGATAATACCGTCCGAAAATGTAGACGGGTCCTGCTCCCCAAGCGTGACAAAGGGATTTTCCAAACTTGTCGGAATACATTCCGTAATGCTCGATCCCCGTCTTTTCGGGGTCAAATTCCTCCCACACGGTATCGGCACCAAGCTTTATCATCTCGCCCCAATATGAGACGATTGCTTTTTCAACCTCGTCAAATTCACCAAGCTTTGCCCACGCATCCAGCTCATAGCCTTTAAAATATGGGGTCGTTATCCTTGTTACCTCGGGGTTCTTCAATACCCGTTCTACAATGAGACCGGTCTGCTCCTCATCAGCTACGCCGTAAAGAATGGCAAATATATTTGCGTGGCGCGTTACGTGCCGTTTACCCGACGAATACGAGTCAATATAGCCTCCCTGCTCACCGTCCCAGTAATATTCGTTCACTCTGTGAGTAAGCTGTATTGCTTTATTTTCATATACCCTTGCGTCATCTCCTATAGCTTTGGCAATGCCTGCCATTGCTTTGTATGAGGCAATGAACAGTATCTGCTCAGCAGACATTGCACCCGTATTGTCAAAGTCCGACCAATCAATAAAGGTCCAGTCGTTTTTTACGCCTTCAATAAAGCCTTCGTCGTTAACTCTCGACTCGCAAAAGGCAAGAAGCTCCTGCGCCTTTGGAAATACGTCTCTCAGAAACTCAACGTCGCCATATGTCATATAATACTCAAAAAGACCGATTATCCAGAAAAATGAATAGTCAACTATAGTATTTATATGCTGTACAATTGGAGATTTTCCAAAAAGCCCCAAGGCAGTACGCTTTACAATATCGCCGTCGGCGTAAAGATAAGCGTTTATCTTGCCGCTTTGGTATGCGTCTCCCGACCACACCCAACGATCTCGCTTTATTCCGTCAAGGAAGCACTCCCGACAGTTTAAAAAGAAGGTATATACCGAGGTGTCATATATTTTGTTGATCAATTCATTTTCACACTTGAAGCTTCCTTTTTGCACCAAAGGAATATACTCAAATTCGGCGTCAAGGTCTACGTCGTTGCTGACAAATACATACCTGAACGCTCTGGCTTTCAGGCAACGCTCACTGTCAACGTACTCGAAAATAATGCAATTATCGGCATCAAGGGCTTCCTCTCGGCTTTCTCCGTAGCATATAAGAGTACTTTCGGTAACGCCCGACACTCTGATACGGCAAAAGGTTTCACAGCCGTAGTCGTAAAGTATGCCTCCGTTTACGTGCTCCTTGGATATAGGAGACAGCTTTTTGTACTCAAATGGAAATATTTCGGGGTCGGAATCGCGTGTGCCGTAGCACTCTCTTGTTCCCGCCTTCAGCTTGTTGCCGTTATGAGCCTCACAAAACCAACCCTCACCGCTTGGACAAACGTCACTTTCTACGTAAACCGAGGGCAGACCGCCGGGCTTTGCTACGGTCACGGTTATTCTGTGCTCTCCCCGGGGAATAAGATGCTTCTTTTCAAGAGGCAGTCTTTTAGCGTCAATTGTTACGTAACCCTCTCCGTTGGCATAGGCTTTAAACCAACCGCCTTTGGCTACTGTAGAAAAGGTCACGTTTACTTCAGGACAGGATATTTTCCAAAAAGCAGGGACTGTTTGCTCACGCTCGTCACGTCTCAGATGTACTTGCATTGCATGATACACCTCAAAATCTCCCGGATACCACATCCAATAGCTTTTCATAAACATCCTCCTTTTACTAACTGATTCTATTGTAACATAAAAACCAACTCTTACAAGGCACAAAATAACGGTTTTTATGGACTTTTCAATTGAGTTTTAAAGTTCTAAACGGAAGAGCCTTCGCTGACAATTCCCGCCTATTACAACCATGCATACGTTCAAAAAAGCAAAATGGCGAGGTTGATTTAATGCTATTTTTTATAATAAACTTCTTAAAATTATAATAAACTTCTTAAAATTGCTTTTTGGGGGTTTGGGGGTGTTTTTTGCTAAAGCCATCCAAAATAGCTTGGACGTAGGTTTATTGCTATTTTTGATAATAAACTTTTTAAAAATGCTTTTTGGGGGTTTGGGGGTGTTTTTTGCTAAAGCTCTCCCAAATAGCTTGGACGTAGGTTTATTGCTATTTTTGATAATAAACTTTTTAAAAATTGCTTTTTGGGGGTTTGGGGGTGTTTTTTGCTAAAAAACACCCCCAAAATTCGTTATAAATAATTACTTAATTTCCTTACCTGTGAAGCCGAAGGTCATCTGTGCTCTGGGAGTGCCGCGGTTGAGAGCGCGTGCAGTAAGCTCAGCCTTGAACTTGCCACGGGGAGCCTTAAGGTTTGAAGTGAACCAGATAGGCTTTTCGTTAGCGAATCGGTCGATAACCTTGGCAGTCTTGCCGTCGAACTCAATGAAGTCACCGGATTGAAGCTCGCACTCGAACATTACACCCATTTCGCCAATCTTGACGGTAGGATTCTTGTGAACCTCGTAGGTGTGCTCGTAAGCGATAACAGAGGACATCTTAACACCCGTCATATCGCCTTCCGTCATAATGTCAATACCGGTCATTCTGTTGTTATTGAAGCTTGAACGGTATACCGAATAAAGCCAAACGCCTTCCTCAAAGTTGTGGTCTTTTCTTTCGCCGTTGTCGGTCTCAAGAAGAATGAACTCACGCCAGCCCTTGAAATCGGTGTCAATGATGTACTCGGCATAGCCTTGCTCGGAGTTGGTTGCACAACGGAGATTAATACAAATCTTACCGCCCTTGATACCGTTACCGCATACACGCACAACCTTTGCAAGATTGTTTGAAAGGTCTATTTCGCCGCCGTACTTGGCTTCAAGCTTCTGTGTAATAAGGTCCTTGTTTTCGTCAAGAGGAAGAAGCACAAAAGGATTGTTCTTGGCTGTTGACATAAAGGCTTCAATACGGATGAAGGGTATTTGCGCACCGAAGGGGTTCTTGTATTCAGCCTTGTTTCTGTTCTCGTCATTCAAATCGTAAAGACGCTTCTTCTGGTAGTTCTTTTCAACAAAGGAGAATTTCTTGCCTCTCTTTTCAATAAGCTGTACCTCCCAAGGACAGTCGATAAGCTTCTGACGGTATTCCTCAGAGAAATACTGCGCCTTGCGAAGCTCGTCATACTTCTTGTAAAGAGTGATGTTTCGGCGAAGTCCGGCATATCTGTTGAAGGTTTCCTGACTTCCGCTGAATACGTTTGCAAAATCGTACTTAATTGCAAGAGCACCCATATGCTCAATATCGTCTGTGTGCTGATACTTTGTATGCTCGTTACCGGGGTACATATCTGTCATGGGATAGAAATTGTACCAACCGAGAATTGGCTCAAGGAATCTGTCGATACAGTTCTTGTTGTCATTGGCGTGTTTTTCATTCCAGTCTCTGTAGCCACGGTAGGGATAATCCCAAGCGCCTACACGTCCGCGTGCCGCATACATTGCCGTACCGTAGTCAGCCGCTTCAAGCAACGGATCGTCGTGGCAGTGCTTGAGAACCTCGTGCGTAAAGGCTGTCTTGTAGAACCAGTATTCGTTTTTGATGTCACAGTGGAACCTTGCACCGTCAAGGGCATCAAGATAAATCATCTTGAAGCCTCCCTTGTTGTACAGGTCGGCTGTGTTTCTGGCTATCTGATAGAAAAGCTCGGAGCCGAACTTGGGAGCAAGACCGTTGTAGTGTCCGTCAAGATGCTTGACAACGGCACCCTTCTTGTGAGAGGTGATCTTTGTGCCGGAATGACCGCGCTTTGTTACAATCATTCCGTTAACACCCTTGTTAAAGGTCATAAGCTCATCGTCAATAAGTATGAAGGGAGAGTTTGTGCGGCAAAAGCCTCTGTCCATGGAAATACCCTCTGTGGACTCAACTGTGGGGATAAAATCCGCATTTTCGTCAATGTCCTCGGCAAGAGTAAATGACGCCATAACGCCTATTTGATGAAGGTTTTCGGGCTTTGAAAGAATGGTGTCGCAGTTGTACTCAATGTACCAGGAATACGTGTGGAGTCCGATGCCGATACCCTCTGCCGCAAATACGTCGGTAACGTTTTTCTTGAACTCTTCAACACTGTCGTATTTCATGATCTTAAAGTCGCCCTGACGGTAGGTGCCGCCACCCTTGTGGAAGTCAACGTAGTCAACGCCGAGTGACTTGTAGTAGGGCATATTCGCCTTGATAAAAGAGGGAGAAGTGTCGTGATGTATAATGTAGTTTCCAAAGTTACGGCGTGAGTCTCTGCCCCAAACACCGCCTGTCTTGGATACAATACCCTTGTTGCGATCGACTGTCAGGAACATTGTCTGCAACAGGTCGTGATGCTCAACAATGGGAGCGATAAGGAGACCGTATTTAGCCTCAACGTCACCAAGGTGAGGATAAATCACAGCATCTGTTTCAAGGCTCTTTGCATCGGGATAGAACATGGGATTGACCCATATTGTCATTGCAATTCCCACAGCACCTGTGTTGTTTTTGTCTGTGTAGTCATAGTTATACTTCATATGAGCAAGATGTGACTTGAAAACGCCTTGTGGCATCTTTGTCTTTACTTCAAAGGTGAAGTATGAGTCAAACACCTTGACTTCAACGTCGAAGCTTCCGTTAGCTGTTTCGACCTTGAGAAGCTCACCCTTGAGTGAAAGTCCCGTTACGGCAATCTTCTCGCCTTCTTTGGTCTCAAAGGAGAAAAACTCGGTGTCCTCCGACTTGATATCGTTGCCTGTCTTTTTGTCAATAATCTTTTCAACCGCCGAATTTTTTTTAGAAACGGTTATTTGAGCATAGTCGTTTTCGAGCACTATGCTGCTTTTGTTTTCGCTAAGCATAATTACCTCCGATAAATACCGTAGTTGGTAACATTACATTACCATAAATAGCGTTCAAAGTCAATGCTTTTAGGGAAAAACACCATTAATAGATTTTTGTAAGAGAGCTTTAAAGCGGTGTTTTTAATAATAAAATTTTTAAAATTGCTTTTTTGGGGGTTTGGTGGTATTTTTTGCTGAATCCTTCCAAAATAACTTGGACGTAGGTTTAAGACGTATACTTTAATAATATCGCTTTTTAAAATTGCTTTTTGGGGGTTTGGGGGTGTTTTTTGCTAAAAAACACCCCCAAAAAAAGTGAACCGACCCCCAAAAGTTAGACCAAAAATCTAACGATTGGGAGGTCG
This sequence comes from Eubacteriales bacterium, assembly GCA_045531285.1. GTDB lineage: Bacteria > Bacillota > Clostridia > Oscillospirales > SIG627 > RGIG6353. Next base: position 423 of record JAZSDT010000167.1, on the reverse strand, counting down.
GTTTTTTGTGGCAAAATATACTTTTGAGTTTAAGAAAAAAGTTGTGCAAGAATATTTGGATGGTAAAGGAGGATGTGCATATATTGCAAAACAAAATGGTATCCCTGCTGAAAGTCATTTGAGACGATGGGTAAATGCGTATAAAGAATTTGGTGATGAAGGATTGCTTCGTTCGAGGCAAAAAAATAATTACTCTTTCCAATTTAAGCTTTCTGTGGTAGAATTGTATCTAACAAGCGAGGTTTCATATCAGGAATTAGCACTTTCACAAGGTATCAACAATCCTAATTTATTGGTAAAATGGGTTAACGATTTCAGAATTGCCGGCCCTGATGCTTTGAGAACTAAAAAGAAAGGTCGTAAGAAAACATTGGATATAAACGAAGTTAAGAAAATCTCTAAAGCTACTGAAGAAAAGTCTGT
>JAZSDT010000161.1:0-29740 GCA_045531285.1 Eubacteriales bacterium | reverse complement strand
GATCCTCAAGGATAAGTGATGTTCCGTAGAATGCTACACCCTCAAGTGTTGCATTTGTTCTTGTTGCAGCTTCAATTCCTTCTGTTGATGCAGATGTTGTATATGCGGCATCTGTACCCTTGTTGAAGTAATTGTCTGCATAAGCTGCGTATGTTTCAAGAGACTCTACAAGAGGAAGTGCTTTAACTAACTCAGCATCACCTGCAGCTGCAAGCTGCTTAGCTATTTCGATATAGGTTGAGAATCTGAAACCGATGTTACTTACTGTAACCTTTTCTTCGGGAGCTTCCTTAAGGTAGATGTTAAGTTCAGCCTCAAAGTTTGTATTGTCAAGATCCTTTGCGGGAACGTAAGCAATTACGTAATAGTAACCGGTTTCTTCATCAAGCTGGAAGTTAGTCATCCACTTGTTGCTTCTTGTGAAGCTTACGTAATCACCCTGTCTGTAAACAGAAGCCATCTCAGCATTTCCTGCGTAATCACTGTTCACCTTGGTAGTGTAATAGCTTGCAGAGCTTACAAGCTCCATGTCAATGTCAAAGTAAATCTTAAGACCTATCTGACCGTCAAGCACAACACTTGTACCTACAAGTGTAAGTGCAGGAGAAATTACAGGTTCGGAAACTTCACTTTCTTCGTAGAATTCGTTTTCAAGAGTCTTAACAACGTAGGCTGTAGATGCCTTTGTTGCTGTGAATGAGTTGCCTGCGAAGGGAATCCATGTTTCACCGCCGTCGCAAGAATACTCATAGTCAAGAATTGCATTGTAGTTAGTTACAATAATATCCGCATTTGTAATACCCACTGAAAGAACAGGAGTCTCTGCTGCCGCAACAACTGCAGGAACTACAAGGTAATCTGTGCCAAGAACAAGGAGAATGTCCTCTGCAATGGGAACACCGTTGTAAGAATCGTTATCACTTCCTATAACAGTGCCTTCGTGGCAATTGCCGTAAGGATAAACAACGATACCTACGATATAACCGTCGGTCTCAGCAAAATCATCTATGGAAATAGTGATATCTGTACCGAAGGCGTTGAGTACGGCATCCTTATAAACCACTCTGTCAACAATACCGTCTTCAGTAGCTACCTTGAATACGAACTTAGTCTGGAGTGAGCCTTCAAGAACCACAAGTGAACCCTGACGCTCAGCAGACTTGAATGACCAGCTTACGAACTCATTCATAGGAATAACTTCTTCAGCCTTGTATCCGTATGAGTAGTAAACAGTACCGAGCAGCTTAGCCGCATTTGCGCTTGCACCTTCAAGGGCTGCCTCACTTGTAGCTTTTCTGATATACGCAGCCGCGTGGTTACCGCCTATTGTACAAGAGGTTGTACCAAGAGTCATAGCATTGTAGCCATGGTTAACTGAAAGTGAATTTGAAAGGCTGAAGCCTGTCCACATGCCCTCGTTGAATACGAGAGTTGCATTTTCGTTCCAAGTACCTGCACTTGCAACAATGGGAACGTTGATAACCGTGCCGTCAGCTTTAGTTACTTCCTGAAGGTGAATGATATTGTCTCTTGCTGTTGTAAGGTCCTTATTGTAACCAAGAACGTAGGGAGAATCGAGATATTCAACGTCTGTAGAAATCTCCTTGATACCCCAAGCACCAACACCTTCAACAGACACCTCGGTCACACCTGTAACCTCTGTGAGCTCGATGCCGCTGGCTGTAAATATGCCGTAAGCATAGGTCTTAGCTGTATCAAGCCCTGTGAACTTGCTGTCAGCAAATTCAATTGCGGGTTTAGCAATTGTGGGATATTCTATTTCATAATCGCTGTAGTAGAAGCCTATGTTAACGTGATTCTGTTCGAATGAATACGCCTGAGACTTGTACGCAAACTTTGTATAGCAAACCGCTGTAACTGTGTCGGGCGCTATTTCTGCGAAAGGAATAAACTCAATTGCAACGATCCAGCCGCTTTCGGGAAGGTCAACCTCTTCCTGAACGTTAACGGTATGAATGTGTTCGCTGTAATGAAGATTATTGTAGTATTCAGACTTCCATGTGTAAGGAGTAACCTTTCCGTTTTCATCCATTACGTAGAAGTTTGCCGCTGATTTTGTGTAGAACTCGATCGAGCCCTGTCTCGACTTGTTATAGAAGGTGATAGTCTTAAGCTCGTCAACGGGAACGATCTCGTTAGACGCGTAAGCGTATCTTGCATATGAGCCCTTATATGCTTCTGCAATATACTCTCTGAGTGCCTTGTAATCGCCCTCGTAATCCTTAGCCGCATCTCCGTAGAAGGAGTCTATAGCAGCCTGGAAACGCTGGGGGTAATATGAACCGGGCTCGCCTTCGGGCTTGAACTCGCTCTGCTTACTTGCTTCGGCATCAAGAGCGGCCTGAGCCTCTTCCTTGGTATGTGCATAGAGCCAGAGAAGCTCAGCCTCGTCAGAAGAGCCTAGTCCTCCAACCATCTGGTCGAGGTGGATATGAGCGCCTGCTTTTGCAACAAGAGGTTGATTCATGTAAGAAATTCTTGTACCTGTGTAAACACCGGGTGTAAATGCACCGTCGGCGGAGAAAATAAGAGTTCCGTCTTCTTTCAGCTCTGAGATAGCCTGACGTTCGGATGCCTTACCCGCAACGTAGAACACCTGAGGAGCAGAGTTGTCATAAGTTACGTTGTCTGTCTTGATTCTGATAGCAGTAAGGCCAACGTTTGTGAGCGTGAATGAGTCACCCTCAATGTCTGTCCATTCGCCAAGAGCACCACCCATAGCGTAGGAAACCCACTGATAGTTATATTCGGAGTCAAATCCTGTTACAACGCCGTTTTCTTCTGTAAGCTTGGTCATTGTAGCAGGGGCAAGGTTACGTGTTGCAACGTAGCCGTCACTCATAAGAACTACCAGATAGTCACCGTTTACGTCACCTGCATAAGCATAGTAGCCGTCGATAACACCAAAGGGATAAATAACCATACCTACGATGTATCCGTCTGTCTCGCTAAAGTCTTCCTTGGTTATTGTAACAGCCTCGTTATAACCGAAGTTAACGGGCTTGAGAACCTCTCTGTCAACAAGCTGGTCGTTTTCGTCAATAACCTTGAATACGAATCTGGTATAAACCTGACCGCTGGCTACCTTAAGACCTGTCTGACGGGTTCTGGGAGAGAAGGTGTAGCTTATGAAATCGTTCATAGGAATAATTTCGTCAGGCGTATATGCGTAAGAATAGTGAATCTTTGCGTTTCTGTCAGCAGCAGCTTTTCTTGCATTGTCAAGCTTGGTCTGAGCTGCCGCAAGCTCTGTTTCGGAAGCACCTGCCGCAACAAGAGCATCATACTCTGTTTGAGCAGTATTTATAGCCTTACCCAGCGAAGCCGCAATAGGAGTACCGGTTGTACCAAGAGTGAGAGGAGCGTAACCGTATGTCTTTGCAAGAGCGTTGGTTACGTAAATACCCATCCAAACGCCTTCCTGGAACTGTACGGTGCCGTTGTCCTTTGATTCAGCCACAACGGGAACGCTGATAGTCAAGCCGTTATTAGAACCGCCGTTACCTACGATATCGGTAGTATGAAGGATGTTATCATATCTTGAACCGGGAGCGTGGAAATATACGGGGGCTGAACCCGACGTAGTATAACCGTCGCCCATGTATCTTACTGCAATAAGACCGGTTATTTCACTTACGTCAATAGTAGTTGTTCCTGTAGGAACAGCTGTCCATAAGTCCTCAGAGATGCCACTGATGTTGAAGGGAGCATACTGATATCTCTTGGTTGTGTCAAGACCCGAGATAATACCTGTTCTGGCGTCATAGGAAAGCTCTGTGGGCTTCTGACCTGCCATAGGAAGATATTCGGGCTCGTCGATTGAATAGTTTGCAGGGTTAACAGTTGTATAGTATCTGAATGAATAAGGTGAAACTACCTTACCAAAGCTTTCAAGAGTAACGTTTGTACAAGGATAAAGTTCAAACGCTACAAGATATCCTTCTTCGGGAAGGAGTGAAGCAAAATCAATGTTAAACGTAATGTTTGCACTGATGGATGCAGGGAATGCAAACGTATTTGTTTTCTCATAAGTAGTTATCTTACCTGTGTTATCTGCAACGTAAGCAACTACCTTAGAATGCTGATTTCCGTTAAGAGTGAATGTACCGTTGTTCTGATAAGCAATTATCTTAAAGCTGTTAACCTGGTCAACAGGAATGATTTCATCTGCCGCGTAAGCATACTTAAGGTTAACCTTGTTAAGAATATTGATAAGAGTTGTATTCTTGGCATCAAGTGTAGCCTTAGCCTCTGCAATAGCTTCCTCTGTAGCATTATCGTCCGCAAGGAGAGTGTCGTAAGCCGTCTGAGCGTCCTTGGATGCAGACATATAGCTTGCATCTATCTGACCGTGGCTCATGATCTGCCAAGTAGTACCTGTGAAATAGCTTGTGTAGTTACCGCCGTAATAACCGGGTGTGAATTTCTGCCCGCCCGATACAAGAACGGTTTTTCCGTTTGTGCCGCCAAGGTCACCGATAGCGCCTCTGTCAACGTAGGTACCGTAAGAATAAGCGAAAGCAATATCAGTAACTCTGTCGCCGTATACTTCTCTTACTGCATAGAGACCTACAAGTGAACGGTCGTCGGGATCAAATGCAGTCCAATTGCCAAAAGCAAGTGTCTTGCCGTCGGAGCTGATAGTAGCCGATGCAACCTCGTAAGTCTTGTTTGCATCAAGACCTCCGATTGTGCCAAAGCCGTCAACGAGACCCTCGGGCGCAGAAACGAGATGCGCTGTGTAATCGATAACATTTGCATCTCCGTTACACTTGAGGTAGTAGTGACCGTAGCACTCAGATGCCGCGTCTTCTGCTGAGCCCTTGAGAATATCATCAGGACAGTTTGCATATGGAGCGAACTCAAACGCTACAAGGTATCCGTCTGACTCTGCCATTTCAGCAGGAGCCGCAAAGATTCTTCCTACTGTTTCCGCATTAAATTCGGTAACGTATCTCTGATAGCCTTCAACGCCGGGAGTCTTTACAACGAATGTAAACGTACCCTTAACGTCAGCCTTTGTATAACCTTCGTTAACTGCGTTTCCGCCTGTTACGATAACAAGATTAGAGTTGGGAATGCCAATAACGTCCTTTGCGGGAACGATCTGAGCATCAGTAAAGCCGTATCTGAGAACGGTTTCCTGAAGCTTATTGCCTTCGCCAATGATAGGAGCGGCGTTCTTCCACGTAAGAGTGTATACTGCCTTTGCTTCGCCTTCACCCTCGTAGAGAGTATTGTCAGCAACCGCATAGTACGCCTCTTCCTTGAGGTAATACTCTGTATCTTCAATAGTATATACAGGGTATACACCCTCTCCCACTGTCACGGTTTTCTGTGTTGTAGATTCAACCTGAGTGAGATATCTTTCTTTTACAAAATACAAACAAGCAGATGCTTCGGTCTTGTTTGGAGAAACATAGAAAGCAACGCTTCTTACTGCACCATCGGCAGAAACGTTCCAGTTTCCGGGAACAAATGTGTTTGCTGCTTCTGAAGTGTTATAAGCAGGTTGAGCCTTTTCTGCATTCCAGAAAGTAATCTGACCGTTTTCGCTGCCGCTAACGAAAACCGTCTCAGCAGCGTCGCCTGCTTTTACCTCCCATACACCGGGAGTAAGCTGTGTTGAAGCGGTAAGCACTGTAGCCTCGCCCCATGCATCGCCTGCAAAGTCGTACTTTGCAACAGTGTAATCAACACCGTTTTCAAGACCGTTTACTGTACCGTCAAGGTTAACAGTGTAAGCGGCAAACGACGAAACTGCAAGGAGCACGGTGAGAGCAAATACTGCTACCGCAATATGTGTGAGTTTCTTCATAGTCATAATATAGCCTCCTAATTTTTTGTCACGGTGAGAGTGTCGGGAATAAGTCCAAACATGCCAAGCAAAGCTTTGATACTCTGCCGTAAGACAGAGGGTAGATACATCAGGGTGCTTTTACTCGGTAGTTTTGTTCTAAAGCTCGGCATAAACCGTCTTATAGCTTTTTTAAACCATCATCCGTTCAAATTCAACGTGCAATAATGCTATTATGCTATAATAAGTATACTCCTAAATTTTAGCAAAGTCAAGAAAAAAAGCACAAATTTTGGTATAATTCAAAGCCGAATTTTGTACAAATTTTTCAAATCTTTTTTGTGCCTTTTTCTTTTGACGTCAACAATTAGAGCCTCACACTCAAGCCAAACACAATATGTTGAAAACGCCAAAGCTCACACCCCCAAAACTGCTACTCCCAATTCCGACAAAATTTAGCGCAAGACGAGGAAACAAGAACAGGGCAAGGAAAACTTACTTCGGTAAGTTGACGAAGCCCTGTTTGCAATTGACAAAGTATTGCACGAAATTTTTAAGGAATCAAGCCGTCGCGTACTTAAAAGTACGCCAGTCCAGCAACACGTGAATAAATGAAATTTTCAAAAAAGGATATAACACCGAAGAGATGTGTTTGCACGATATAAGACTCGTGAGATGTGGTAATAAATCATATTAACCTTTCATTTTCGGTTTACACCCAAAAAGCCACCGTGAACCTGTAACTAAATTTTGAAGGATTTTTTTGCAAGACGACGCACGAGCGAGCGAACCGAGGAAGCTTTACTCTCTGTAAAGCGACGAGAGTGAGTCGAGAGAGTGCTAAGTATTGCAGAAAAATACGAAAAAATTCAAAAGGTGGGAGTTTTGGAGGGTAAATCGCGGAGTGCGATGGCGTCGCTGTACTTATGTACAGCAGTCCGAGCAACACGCGAAGAAAATGAAATTTTCAAAAAAGGAAGAAAACCGAAGGTTTTCAACAATAAAAAAGATATAACACCGAAGAGAAGTGTTCGCACGACATAAGACTCGTGAGATACGGTAATAAATTATATTAACCTTTCATTTTCGGTTTACACCCAAAAATCACACCGTAAGATAACATAACAAAAAGGAGATAACATGAAAGTATCAACAGAAATAGGCAGCATCTACCGACAGGTTGGAGAAGAAAGAGCAATTGAGCTTGTGGCAAAAGCAGGCTTTGATGCCTGGGATTTTTCCATGAGTCCATATTTTGTTTATGATTGGAATAAAGGAGCTGTCATTGACAAAGAATGCCCCTTCAGAAGCAGTGAATATCTTCCTTTTGCAAGGAGGCTCAAGCAGGTAGGACTTGACAACGGTATTCATTGTAACCAGTCCCATGCTCCCTTCCCCTCTCACGTTAAAGAAATTGCGGATCACTTTAAGCGCGCCATCGAATGCACGGCAGAAGCAGGCGGAAACATCTGTGTAATACATCCCGACAATCGTAGAACGGCACAAGAAAACGCCGAGATGTACAACGGTCTTTTGCCCTTTGCAAAGGAGTACGGAGTGAAGATAGCCACAGAAAATATGTGGAGCTGGAATACCGAAACTGACAGGGCGGATTTTGCGGTATGCGCTACAGCCGAGAGCTTCAAGGAGCATATTGACCTTGTAAACGATGATTACCTTGTAGCCTGCGTAGATATAGGTCACGCCGAGATGATGGGTGATATGGTATCGGCATACAGTCTTATCAAGGCACTGGGTGACAAGGTACAAGCTCTCCACATACACGACAATGACCGTTGGCACGATTCACATCAGATACCGTTTTCAATGGACATCGACTTCAACCTTGTGGCAAAGGCGCTTCGAGAGATAAACTACAGCGGATATCTCACGCTTGAATGCGACCAATACGTAAAGTCTGCAGAGAACATTGAAGAAAAGGTGAAAAACCTTTGCGACAGCGTAAAGCGTTTTGACAAGATAATCGAGAAATTTCCTATAAAGTAAAATCAGGGGCTGCAAAAAACTCAATTGAGTTTTTACAGCCCCTTCTGTTTGTTTTAAATCACACATTCCATAATAAGAGGATAGTGGTCGGATATTTTTGTGTCAACAACAGTAAGCGAAAGCGGTTTTATTTCCTTTGATACAAAAATGTAGTCGATATGCTGTTTCTTCACTCCGTCATAAGTTCCGAAGGTATAGAATTCACCGCCGTTGAGAAGCGGAGCAGTATCGGTAAGTCTTGATCTTATCTTTTCAAGGGAGGGGAAATCGGGTGACATATTGAAGTCGCCCATGAGAATAACAGGTGTATCAAGAGAATCTATGATTGCACAAAGGGTATCCACGCAGTTGATCTTTTCTTCTTCGGAAAGCCCCGAATGTGTCTGAAGGAAGGTAACAGCCTTACCGTCAAGGTCAACCTTTACCCTGAGTATCGCTCGGTGCTCGTAGCTTTTTCCCTCAACGTCGGGAATATTGATGACCTCACTGTCAAGCACGGGGAACTGTGTAAGAAATCCGTTTCCGTATTCTCCGCCCTCAAGGGCGATAGTTTTGCAGAAAAGCCCGTTCATGCCGAGGTGTTTTTCGTAAAAGCCTACCTGGTCAACCTCTCCCGAGCGTTTCGTAAGCTTGTCTACCTCATTGAGGCCGCAGACGGCAGGGTTTTCGTTCTTTATAAAATCTGCACTCTTCTGAATGTCAACAGGTGCTTTCTTCGTTTCGGCATATTCAAAATATGTGCGTCCCGCCGCAATATTATAGGTCATTATTTTAACCTTCATAATAAGCCTCCTTAATTTTCTTTGTACGATTACCTCATTTTGAAATAGTATACCGATATATCGTCCTTGACGGGCATCTTTATGCTATTGCCCTTGAATTCGAATTTCTTGTCAAAGCCCTTGTCGTTTATTTCAAAGACCTCGACAGTACCCGACTCCTCGAAGGTGATATCCAGCTCGGTACATTCCTTTTTGTAGGTGGAAATAAGCAGATGAGTTGTGCCGTCATCGCCCTTTGATGCAATGGCGTAGGGCTCGTCTTCTGTAGCTGTTATTTTAAGCTCGTTTTCGGCACGGTACACACCGTTGAATGCAGAATATGCGTGAGCTACAGGTGTGAAATGGTGAAGGCGAAGAGTCATCATACCGTTGTAAGAACCCATGAGTGACACGCAATAGTACTGCGCAAGGTCAACGGGAAGCTTTTGCATCTCGATAAGTGATGCAGTACAGAAGGATGCACCAACCATATTTTCCTTTTCGGCAAATCCGCCGCCCTCGGCACCGTAATTCCACTCGTTAAGGTGGCTTTCGGTCTTGGTAAAGCCGTACTTATCAAGAGTCTGTCTTGCATATAAAGCCGACTTTGCTATCTCGTCAACCTTATCGGTATAGATGTGCCACGTAAAGAAATCAAGTGGACAGCCGTTGTCCTTGACCATCTGCAAAAAGTCCTCGAAGTAAGGCAAGAAAGACTTATAAAAATCGCTCATACCTTCTCTGAATGCGGCGTAGAAGCCACATGAACCGAAGCCGCCTATCTTTATGTTGGGAAAACAGCTCCTCAGGTGCAATGACGACACCTTGTAAAGCTCGTAAAACTGCTCTCTTGTACCCTGCCACATAGGAGGATTTTCGGGCTCGTTCCATATCTCCCAATACTCGATATTATACTCAAAGCCCTCTGCCCAGCCCTCGTTGTAATGGCGTACAATGTGCTCGCAAATTCTTGCCCACTTGTCAAAATCCTTGGGAACTATGGAAGCATACTTCTTTGAGCCCCATTCGATAGTGACGCCGAGACGGTAGACTATCTGTGCACCTGAATTGATAATTGCAGTTATGTACTCGTCGGTATAGTGAAAATCGTAGCTTGCGGGATCCTCGACGTCTGCGTCAAAATCGCGGAAGATATTGGGGATGTCCACGAAGTAGGTTCCGCCATAGCTTCCACAGCAGTCATGCAGTCTTGAACGGGGAATGCCTGCATATCGAAAAAGACTCTTTATATAAGGTTGTGCAGCTCTCTGCCCGATAGCATACGGAGCACAGTTGACACCGTGCAGCTCTTTTATTTTGTTACCTGTTTTTTCGCCGATAATCATAATTCGTCTCCTTGTTAATAAGTTTTTTTTAATATTACATCACAATTTTATTTTTGTCAAGTGTATTCTTTTGCTTTTTACACGTTCGGATATCAAAAAAACCAAGAAAATTATAGCAACTAATCAAAATAATTAAGGAAAACACTTATTATTTAGTGTATAATAGATTCACAAATAAACCAAGGAGATAACTTATGAAAAAGCTACCGGTTTTGTTCCTGGCGTTGATTATGCTTCTTTGCCTTGCTTCTTGCAGTAAGGACGAGGAAACAGAAAAGCCGTCAGAGCAAACAAATCTAGACGTTTCCACCGATGACGGAGACATTTTTGCAGAGCGTGCGGCAGTTGCTGACGGTCTGGGCGAATACGATTTTGGCGGAAAGACCTTCAGAATAGTTACACACAGACCCTACGATTTTGTCGTAGATGACGATCAGATAAACAAGGGTAATCTTATCAAGGATGCCACAGCCGACAGAAACAAGAGAGTAGAAGACCGCTTCAACTGTAACGTTGAGGTAGTTTATACCTCGGGATATAGCGAGATGAACTCCTACGTTTCAAAGAACGTGCTTTCGGGCGCCGACGAGTTTGATCTGCTTTGTGCTCACACGGCATCTGTAGGAAGTCTTGTTATCAAGAATCTTTTCCTTAACTGGTACGATATTCCCAACGTTGATTTTTCAAAGCCCTGGTGGCCTGCCGATAACTCGGACGAGCTTACCTATGACGGCAAATGCGTTGTAGCAATCTCTGACTTCAGCTTCTCGTCAATTTACTACAGCTACGTTATGTTCTTTAACAAGGCTCTTGCGAACACCTACGATCTTGGAAACCTTTACGCACTTGCTTTGGACGGCAAGTGGACCTACGACGTGTTCTACGAAATGATAAAGGATATCTACGTTGACCAGGACGGTAACGGCGAGCAGTCGGACGGCGACTTTTACGGCTATTCGCAGATTCACGGTCTTGCTGTAGGACAGTGGCTGTGGGCATTTGATAACCCCACAACAGCAAAGGACGAGGACGGCGTTCCTCAGATAGCTGTTAAGACGGACAAGATAAACAACATCGTAACCAGAATATATGACCTTCTCTACAATACAAACGGTGTTTACTATGACCTGAGAGACGGCGAAACAAACGGTGTACAGATGTTCCTGGATAGAAAATCCATATTTACAACCTACATAATCAATACGGCGCTTGGCGACGGTCTAAGAAACTTCGAGGACGACTACGGAATTCTTCCCGTACCCAAGTACGATGAAAACCAAAAGGATTATTTCGCTCTGCCCGGCGGTGAACACACTTCAATTGTTATCCCCAAGACAATCAAGGACAGAGAATTCGTAGGTACTGTTATCGAGGCTCTTTCAGCAGAATCCTACAAGACGGTAGTTCCTACCTTCTATGAAATAGCACTCAAGACAAGATATCTCCGTGACTCCGAGTCCAAAAAGGTGCTCGACATGGTAATCGATGCCAGAACCTTTGAATTCGGCTATATGTACGGTGGCTTCGAGGGCTTCGGATTTACACTTGAGCTTATGATGAAGAGCGGAAACAGTAATTTTGAATCTTACTATCAGTCCAAGTATCCCGGAGCAAAGATTCACTACAAAAAGGTAATAAAGGCATTTGACAAATTGACCTAAGCGGCGGAGAGCCTCCGCGGGCAGTGCTCGCCTATCCTTATGCAAACAATAGGCAAACAAATCAAATCGGCGAGGTTGATTTAATGCAATAGTATATAAATAAAATAAGGCAAGGAGAAAATCTCCTTGCCTTATTTTGCGATTTATGATATACTATACTGCGAGGTGAAGATAATGATTTTATACATAGTACGCCACGGTGACCCCGATTACAAAAACGACAGTTTGACTCAAAGAGGACTCATTCAAGCCGAAGCAGTAGGCAAAAGAATAGCCGATTCGGGTATTAACCGTATATTTTCATCCCCGATGGGAAGAGCGATACAGACAGCTCAGCCTGCGGCACGCTTGCTGGGATTGGATATAAATATTGAGGATTGGAGCCACGAAGTAACCGACGGCAGACTTACCCCGTTTCCCGACGGGAAGAAAAAATCTGTATCGTTTATACAAACAACTCATTACCGAAGCAACGGTCAGATAAATCTTGACTTCGACCACTCCTTTGAAGCCAACGGCTTTTCTACCTCGGGAATGGAAGAGGCATATAAATTCATCGAACAAAACGGCAGAGACTTCCTTGAAAGACTGGGCTACAGGGAAGAGGACGGTAACTACCGCATAATAAACCCCAGTGAAGAAAAGGTTGCTCTTTTCTGTCACTCGGTTATGGGACGGCTCTTTCTTTCCTATATGCTCTACATACCTGTGCATCTTATGTGGGCAGGCTTTCAGATAACTCACACGGGTGTAACGGTAGTCGAATTCAAAAACAATCCCGACGGACTGACCGCACCGAAGTGCCGATGCTTTTCGGATATGTCTCATCTCTATGCCCAAGGGCTTGATATGATACACGACAACGACGTCGGTATATAAGGCGGATAGCATCCGCTGGCAATTCTCGCCTATCGCCACAACGTCTGTATTCAAACAAATCAAAACAGTGGGAACTTATTCCCACTGTTTTATATTGTAACGTTTATTAAAAAACACTTAGCTCGGCAATAGCCAACGAAGGATTTGCAAGCTCTTTTCTGTCGCTTTCCTCAGCGGCATTTGAAAGCACGTCAAAGCGAATATACCTTGCCGAAACAGGTTCAAAGGGTAATATCTCCTCACCGCCGTACACTCTGACAAAACCGTCTGCACGCTTTTCGAAGTGTTCGCCGTCAACAGACGTATGTATTTCATATCTTGCCGCCATTCTTCCAAAAACCCACGAAAGACTCTTTTGCTCTGCAATCAGTTGACGCCTGTCAACAAAAGGCGCATAATGTCCAATTGCACTAACGTTTTTTTCTTCCTTCATATCAATGAGTATGGAGGCTGTATTTTTATCGCTGATCCACACCTTTTCAACGTCCTCACAAATCAAATCAAAGGCATCCTTACCACTGACAAAATCGAAGGCTGTCCAGCCGTTTTTGGACAACGGAGCCGAGGGTGTGACATATCTTTTTGGCTGTCTGCCCGTCCATACGGGAGTTGACCAGGTTTTTCTACCCTGGGAATCAACAAGCCTCAAATAAAAATAACTTGCCTCGTCCGATTCCACCGTAAAGCTCATATGGGACAGGTCCTCTCCCTCAAAGCGCCTTATTTCCCTGCCTCTGTCGGATATGACACTGCACTTTACCGGAACAGTGGTACTGTCCTCCTTAAAGTAGTCAACATCGACCTTGAAGCCATAGCTTTCCGCAGGCTCCAAAGTACAGGGGGCAAGTTTGCCGTTAACACTGTATTTCAGCTTAAGATTTCCCGATGAGCATGCATAGAAACGGTTGTTATAAAGGGCGTCCAAAAAGGCTTCCTTGGTCTTCTCCGCTGCCATTATGACCGTCTTACCGGGGAATACATCATATCCCCAGCCGAAATTTCCGTGGCTGTCACTGGAGCAAACCACCGACACGTGAAAGCCGTTATCCAGTGCCTTGGAATAGATATATTCGTTTACCATATTGGACTCTCTGTCACCGCCGTTTCCCATTTCCACAGCCTTCACAAGCTCTTTCATACGTGGCGAATTGTTTTTGTCAAGCTTGAAATTCCAAACTCCCTTGACTGAAAAGCCAGACACCTGAGGATGAGCGAGAATGCAAACTGCGAAGGGGCTGTTTTGCAGATCCGCAAAGAACTCCTCCCAGCTGTGAGAATAGGAGTAATTATCCGCATTGAAGGTAACTATCTCTCCCGAGCACTTGCAATCAATACCGTATCGGTCTGTTTCAACCACCGTAACCTCGGATTCGCTTCCGGGAAATACAATGTGCTCCTTGGGTTCGGACAGCACGTCGTCGGTAAATCCTCTGAAAAAGTCGCGCTGATTAAGAGTTTTCGTATGGTCGGAAATAACGTGGAAGTCCATTTTCCCTTCGTTTTTTACCGCATTAATTATGTCGATGGGAAAACCGCTGTCACGAACGGCAAATCTGTCGTGGTTGTGCTCGTCGGTTGTATGGTCGTGAAGGTCACCAACGTAATAGTTACAGGCGTCATCGTTTGACCAATGCTTCATTTCGTTTATTTTGATTTGGCAGGAATACTTCTTGCCATCACACTCTGCCGTAACAACGGCATTACCTGCCTTTTCCAAGGTGACAAGGACACCGTTTTCAAAGGCAAGCTCGCCCTTATCAAAGGTACGGATGTGTACGCAGTCACTGTCGGTACTCCACCTTACACTACCCTCGCCCTTGAACACAAGAGGCAAAACGTTTGAACGAAAGGACTCAATTTTATTTAATAGCTCCATAATAACACCTCTATGCACGTCCTGTTATAAGTAATCTGTCCATAACCTTGCCATATCTGACAAGATACATCTTTTTGTGCAGGTTTATCGTTGAACAGCAATGTCCGGGGATGAGCATAATGCGCTGTCCGGGTTTTACCTCGGCAGACATTTTGTGGAGTTGAAAATGCTCTTCACTGGCAACTATCTTCTTTACACCGTATGAGCAAACAGTGGGCATTCCCTGGTCAACTCCGCAGGTCTTTACTCCCGCATCAACCACAGTGATACCGTCTCTGCTGCTGATAACCTCGGTAACAATAAACAGCGAATTTTTAAAGGGCAGCTCCAGGTCGCGATAGGTTGCGTCCATAAACAGATAGCTTCCTGCCTGAAGCTCGGTGTACAAGCCCTTCATTGCCTTTATCTCTGCAGTGCCGGTGCTTCCGCCAGATACCGTTTTGACCTCTATTCCGTTCTTTTTGAGATAGGTTATGAGAAGCTTGAGCCTTCTGTGATTAGATTCGGTTTTCGCAATGCGCTCTTCCCTGTCAACTATGTGAGAAATATGCCCTGCATACGCCTGTATGCCGTCAAATTCCAGATTGGGAGAGTCGATAATGCATTTTGCAAGGTTAAGCACCTGCTCCTGCTTTACCACTCCGCAACGCTCCATGCCTATGTCGAACTCAACAAGGCAGTGTATAATATTACCCGATTGAAGTGCGGCAGAGGACAGATCGCGGATATTTTCCTCAGAGTCAACGCACACAGTTATTCTGCAATCGCCTGCAAGCTGGGCGACTCTTGCTATTTTCTTTTTGTCAACTATCTGGTTTGCAACAAGAACGTCCTCAATACCTACGTCAATCAAGTCCTCTAACTCACAAAGCTTGGCACAGGTCATACCGATTGCTCCGTTTTCCATTTGCATCTTTGCAATAGCGGCACATTTGTGCGATTTGTAATGGGGTCTGAGCTTAAGTCCCGTTCCCTCCAGAATCTTGTTCATTGCCTGCATATTATACTTTAAAATACACTCATCGACTATAAGTGCAGGTGTTTCAAGCTTGTTATATTGCATATTGTTCTCCTACGTATCGCTTAATAAAGGGGCTGTAAAGCACAGCCCCTTTATTATATGATTTGAAAATTCAGGTAAGCGAGCAGTCCTCTTTACTTGCCTAAGATAGAAACGAATCTGTCATATGCCGCGTCAAATGCATCTGTTCCAACAGGCTCATAGCACTTGATCTCGAATGAATTACGAACTATCTCGCGAGCTTCGTGGATATCCTTGATCTCGCCCAGCGCCATTGCCTGAACAGCAATATTACCAATCGCAGTAGCCTCAACGGGACCTGCATATACGGGCTTACCACAAGCGTTTGCCGCAAGCTGACACAGAGGAGCTTCCTTTGTACCGCCGCCTACAATATTGATGTAGGGAACCTTCTTACCGCTGATCTCTTCAATCTTTTCAACGGTGTAACGGTACTTCATTGCAAGGCTCTCGAAGATACAACGAACGATTTCGCCCTTTGTCTGAGGAACGTACTGACCTGTACGGCGGCAGAACTCTGCAATTCTGCGAGGCTCGTCTCCGGGAGGTGCAAACTCGGGTGCATCGGGATCGATAAAGCACTTGAGAGGCTCTGATGCCATTGCCATATCCGAAAGCTGATCGTAGGTAGTCTTTTCACCTTCACGCTCCCACTGACGCTTTGATTCCTGTTCAAGCCAGAGACCCATAATGTTCTTAAGGAGACGGATAGTTCTACCGTAGCCGCCCTCGTTGGTAAAGTTGTATTTTGTTGTTATATCATTGATAATGGGCTCAGGGCATTCACATCCCATAAGTGACCAGGTACCACTGCTTATGTAAACGAAATTATCGTGGTCTGCAGGAACGCTGACAACAGCAGAAGCCGTATCGTGCGCGGTAACGTTAATAACCTTTGCGTTAAGCTGTCCTATCTCGTCTGTAATTGCAGGAAGAAGGTCGCCGAGAACGTTTCCGGGCATAACGATGTCCTGAAGAAGATGTGTGGGCATATCAAACTTCTTGAGAAGCTCAAAATCCCAATTGCGCTCCTTTGCGTTGAGCATCTGAGAGGTTGATGCGATAGTGTATTCACTCTTTGCAATACCTGTCAGGAAATAGTTGAGAAGGTCGGGAGTAAAGAGCATCTTATCAGCCTTTTCAAGCACCCAGGGATCGTCTGAAAGCTTGGTTGCAAGAAGCTGAAAGAGAGTGTTAAAGTTCATGAACTGGTTACCGGTAGTCTTATATATCTCGTCTGCCGGTACTATCTTAAACGCCTTTTCCAAAATACCTGTTGTACGGGTATCACGGTAGTTGTAGGGATTCTGCATAAGCTGTCCCGCCTTGTCAAGAAATCCTACGTCAACGCCCCAGGTATCAATACCCATGGAGGCAATGTCCTTATCGTCTGAATTTACGCACTTACCGAGAGCTAATTTGATCTCGTGGAAAATTCTCATTATATCCCATCTGAAAGAGCCGTTAATAAGAACCGGCTCGTTGGGGAAACGGTGATTTTCACGAAGATAAAGCTTATTACCGTCAAATGAACCTACAATGCCTCTACCGCTTGAAGCACCAAGGTCTATTGCTAACATTTTAAGCATAGTTATATTTCTCCTTTTATATTGTTCTTGTTTAAATTATACTTTTTTTATATGTATTTGTCAATGCCCTCTTGTCATAAATTTATGTTATCCTTTTTCAAAATTACGAAATTTCGTAATTTCCACTTGACAAAATTACTAAAATATGGTATTATAACTACAAACCGAAAAGGAGGTAAAAAGAAGAAAAAATTGAAAGGCGTGAGAATGATGAATATTGATAGGTATCTCGTCGCTTACGAAAATTACAGAGACACAGTTCTGGGTATGAAAAAGGCGATGAGTAGGGTGAGTACAGGTGGGAAGCTGCCTGTCAGAGAGATGATTGAATTTGTGGATTATGAGGAATTGGAAAGAGAGTATGAGAGGAAGAAACGCATTCTCAGCCATGAAACCAAAAGACTTCAAAAAGCGATATCAAAAATATCGGATACAAGGCTGTCGAATTATCTTACTTGCAAATATTTGTACTGTATGACCAATGAAGAATTTGCAGAGAACTTTACTTACTGTGAAAGGCAGGTATACCGCATCTCATCCAAGGCAAGAAAGGAACTGCACAAGCATATGGTTCCCTGTATAATGAAGGCACGGCGGCTGAAATCAAAAAAACGCTTCAGGCAGACCTACCCCCGTAAAAAGACCTTGAGAAAATACGGATTGCATCCGCGGTCAAAGCTCGCCTACCGTAACGTTGACAATAGTCAAACAAAGCATAACGGCGAGACTGGATTATAGAGCTTCCATATAAAGCAAAGAGCTAAGATACCTTTTAAAGATATCTTAGCTCTGTTTTTGTATAGCCGAAAGCTTTCCGCTTATTAAAATCCGTTTTCGGCAAGATATGTGAGAGTCATCTCAATTTCTTCATAGGTGAGATATCCCTTGCCGATAGAAACCTTGAAGTAAGGCATAGGAGTCTTGTTGTAATCTTCAAGAGACATTACGTTGCTGAAATCGTCATAGGTGAACAATCCGTACTTTTCAATATCCGCCGCCATCTTTTCATCGTCGTAGCTCAGATCCTCTTCGTAATCGAAGATGTTGATGAAGCCTGTTACTCCGAAGTTGAAGGAAGGCATTGTAAGAAGCGAGTCGGATACCATATTTAAGTGATATTCCGAAATGGGACCGTATACCTTGATATTTTCTACGGTTACGTACGCCTCTGTGAGCGTTACCTCTCCGTTGGTGAACTCTTCGCCGTCCCACAGTGTTTTAACAAAGCGATGGCCGACGTATTCGCTCACGTTGTCTTCTCTGATGAATACGTATTTCATAAGGTCAAGGTCAAAGAATGAATGCTCGTAGCTTATTCTTGTAACAGTGCCGTCGGAGAATTTAAGATTGATTATGCTTCTGTTTGCCGCCAAATCACCGGTATGGTCAGTAAACCAAAGCTTACCTGCCTCGTACTTGCCTGTCTCGTGGTTGAATACAAGAAGGTCGTCCTCTGTCGTTATGTCCTCTACCTTCTTCTGTGAACCGTCGGCAAGCGTAATGAGAGTGCCCTCTGCCAAGCAAGTAATAGATTTAACTGTGGTTTGAGGCGCATGGTAGCCTACAACGTAATTATAAATTGCTCCCGCATTATCTGTGTACTGATACTTCACAAGACCGTACATCTCGTCTCTTGCGTTATTTGACAAAGTGGGAGAAGCGTAAATAAGCACGTTGCTCAACGTTGTGGGAGTGGAGGCTGCATCGTTTCCTGCTTCGTATCTGAACGCCTTTGCAGCTCCACCGGTAGTATTAAACGTCACGCTTCCCGAAGGAGCTGAACTGCTCTTATAATACTGTGTATACGCAATAAGTGACAGATTTGCCGGCATCGTTGTAGTAGAGCTGTTATAATACTCCTCCGCACCCGTACCTCCGTCGGAATAGTCGGTTATGCTCACAACATTTTTGAAGACGGGATAACACATATACCAAGAATTAAAACTGCTGTGTTCAGTTGCTCCGTCTGACGTATAGGCGTTTACAATGGGGTAATACACTGTAGTTCCGCTAACCGTTATACTGCCCACTGTAGAGCTTGTACCCGATACGTCGGGCATAACGTAGGTGTCGTTGCCAATGGTTACGGTCTTGGCTGACGTTCCGGCACTGCCAAAGGTAAACGTAGCGTTCTTTGCATCGGGTGCAATTACAGCCACTGAAATATATACCTGCTTGGTATAGCTTACAGAGTAGGTAGTTACATTACCTTCCGCGTCAACCGTATAGTTGTTGGGGTCGGAATAGGTATATTCTACAACGTAGGTTCCCGACGTATCAAATACGATAGACTTGCCTGTGTAGTCGGTACCGTTCATTGAAACAGTGTAATCAAGACTTGAGCCGTTCTTTGTAACGGTAAGGATCGAGGTATCCCAGCTGAAGCTTTCACCCTGGTCCATTGCAATATGAACTGTTCCGTCACTTTCGTAGCAATAGTTGTTTGAACCCTCTGTCTTTTCTACAAAGTTCTTGGTGGTATAGTCGAAGCTGTATGAGGGTGCTATCGCTCCCTGAGCCGTTGCTTCATATTCGGGAGCCACTGCAGATACCGACGAAGCATCGGGCTTGAAGGTGTGGAGATATCCCTTAGCTCCCTGGAATACGGGATATATGTGCTGATATCCGCTGACGTCACTTACGTTGTCGTCATCCACGCCACTTGTCATTGATATAATACCTGCGTTTACCCAAACATCATTGCCGTCGTTGTACTGTACTGTCGAGTAATCGCTGTTGAACATTGCAACCGCAAGAGTTCTGGCTGAGGTGTCCTTGATCGATTCTGCCTGTGATTCCGACAAAACGTTATACTGCTTAAAGGTTCCCTTTATGTCGATCGTGGTCGTATCCAGAACCTGCTCGTAGTAAACAACTACGCCAAGTCCCACGGGAACACTTCCGTCACTGCCGGCATCGTTTGAATTATACTGGTTTATAGTGGTAACGTTGTTAAGTGTAACGTGACCGTTTCTTATATCGAGGTTTGCAAAGTTACCGCCCTTAAGAATAGTATCTGAAATCTCAAGGTTTCCGCTTGTAATACGAACGGGAGCGGCACAGTTTGAAACGAATGAGTTTGTAATAGTGTTATTTCCTAAACAAAGAATTGCGGCTCTGTTGTAATCACTGCTTACGGTTGCTCCGTATTTGGTGTATACTGCGCCGACGATCTTCGTGTTGTCAATGGTGGCATTTGACATAAGGATAAGATAGTTGCTTGACAAATAGCCCGAACCTGTGTAATCTCCGTTTCTTACGTCAAAGGTAAAGCCGTTACCGTAAAGGGTCGCACCCGAAATGTAATAGCTACCCGAGGGCATTGTGATATTGTCAAGAAGAACAGAGTTTCTGTTTCCAAGTCCCGAGTACGAGGTTACGTTTGTAGCGTTAACTACCTCAAGGTCAAGGCTCAAAGGATTGCTGTTTGCATCCGAAACAGTTACTTCAACCATACCTGTTCCCGCGAACTTGATCGTAGCGGCAGTCCAGTCGGCAGCATTAGGGGTAAACGTACCCGATGCAGTACCCGATTTATTGGTAACTGTCACGGTAACGCTTTCGCTGTCGGCATTAGTTGAACTAAAGAGACTTCCAAGTGCTACGTTGTTTACACTGCCTACTCTGTAAACGTATTCATCAGTATTCTCAAACTTTATTGTGAACTTATCTATGGGAAGTACTGTAACCGATGTTGATACAGGGATGTTTATATCCTCGTTGATAGTCACAGTTGCAGTGCCCACGTCAAAGGTAAGAGTGCTCTGGGTCCAGTCGCTTTCGTTAGCTGCGTAGGTCACTCCTTCGCTTACGTCAAGGGTTACCTTTGCGCTGTCTATTTCTACTCCGTCTTTTGCTGTGAACAGCTCACCCAACGTTACTGTGCTCTCGGCGTATACCTGGTCAAGCTCGGTTGCCGCAAACTTCTCGATTGGCTTGGGGAGTACTGTTATCTCGGCTGTTACGGGAATATTTGTACCTTCGTTGATCGTTACTGTTGCTGTACCCTCACTGTCAAAGGTAACATTTCCCTGGGTCCAGTCGCTTTCGTTAGCTACGTAGGTCACTCCTTCGCTTACGTCAAGGGTTACCTTTGCGCTGTCTATTGTCACGCCCTGAACTGTTTCAAATATATCGCCCAGAGTAAGAGTCGTGCCCTCTTCTATTGAATCAACAGTTTTTGCGGTAAACTTTTCAATCGCCGCTATTTCAAAGGTCAAGGTCGAAGCGATATTGTAGCCGTCCTTGACAGTAATTTTTGCAGTTCCTGTTGTATCAAATACAACTGTACCCTGGGTCCAGTCGCTTTCGTTGGGAGTGTAGGTAGCACCCTCTACGGTAACCTTCACTCTTGCACTGTTTATTGTCACGCCGTCTGCCGCGGCAAAAAGGTCGCCCAGCTTGATAGCGTCACCTATGGCAACGTTTGTTTCTGTGTTTGAAGTAATAGTTTCCTTCTGTGCAAACAAGGTCTTGCCCGGGTCTCTTTTGTCGATTTCGGCATCCGTTACGTAGATAGTCGAGCCGTAAATCGTATTGTCGTTTGCATCTATGGCATATGGAGTAATCGCTATCTGAACGTCTGAACCTGTCCAGTTGTTTGCCATGAAAAGCATCTGGTGACCGTATATGTACGCACCGCCAAGGGTTGAAGCAGAATAGTATTTCATGCCTTCATCAGGGTCGTTGAAAACCATTCTTGTGTACACTGTTTTTGTGTTTTTTGTCTGTGTTCTTGCACCAAAAGAGCCGCTGAGGGAGGAAACCGTCATAGACATACCTACCTCTTTGTAGCTCAGCGAATCGATCGCAGTGTAAACCTGAATAGGAAAATACTCTACACCGTTGTCATCTATGTGTATATCCATATTGTAGACAACGACTTTTTTCGTAAAGGTTGTTTGACCCTCGGTTTCGGTAAGGTCCGCTGCCATTGCAACTCCCGAAAGTCCGCCAAGGGCGAATAATACAGCTATTGTCAAAACAAAAATAGTCTTGATGCTCTTAACCATTGTTTTTCTCCTTAAATTTTTGATTTATCACAGCATCAAACGCAACCTGTGCCGAAGAAGCATCCTTGTTGCATTTAATAAGATAAAAACTTGTATTATTTATTAAACGGTTCAACAGATCCAAGGTCTTAAAAAAAGACGTTGTATCTGCAGGGCGATAGGTTTGAGAAAGAAGTCGTTTCAATGGGTCACCGTCGAAGCGCTCACACTCGTTTTCTTCATTTCGCTCTATAAAACATATTTTTTTAAGCTGTGTTTTCATATTGGTGTGGATATTTTCTTTACCTGCCCAAGGAGTACCGTAGGCGTAAATTCCGCTATCGGTTACCCTGATAAGAGGCTTATCACCGTTTACAACGGTCATTTTGTCACCGAGCAAGGCTTTCCAATTCATCGTGTGAGTGGTTTTTCCCACACCGCTTTTAGCCAGAAAAGCAACGCCCGTGCCTTCAATATCCACTACAACTCCGTGCATGAGAAACCCATCCATATAGGGTATCTTCTCGGCAATTTTTCGATAAACGGCAAGGCTTTCAAGATAACCCTTATGGGTTATTTTTTCGCTTTGCTCCTTCATTATCTCCTCTTCGGTGGCAGAAACCGTCATATCGGCTGTTCCGTCAAAAAGGTAATCGCCGCACATTTTTTCAAGATATTCATATTTGTTGTCGATATGAATATTGTAATCTGCCAATCTGAGCTTCAGCATTACTTTGTCAACTCAACAAAACGCTTGAGCACAGCCGCAGTCTCCGCTCTTGTTATTTTGTCGCCGGGTGCAAGAGTGGTGGCTGTTTTTCCGTTTATGATGCCGTTGGCAACCGCCCATTTCATTGCATCCTCCGCCCATGACGAAACCTTGCTGCTGTCGGAATAGGATGATATATCTGCCGACAAACCGATTTTGCCTATTGTTTTACCGTAATTATACAGCATCACCGCCATCTGTTCTCTGGTTATATCGGCATTGGGAGAAAACTTGTTGTCTCCGACTCCGTTGACAATTTTGTTCTCTGCTCCCCAGGCAACAGCGTTTCCGTACCATGAGGAATGATCCACGTCGGAAAATGCATTTCCGCTTGCCGAGGGCTCCTTGGCAATTCTGTATATAACGGTTATCGCCATTGCACGTGTTACTGAAGCTGTGGGAGCAAAGGTCTTTTCGCCTGTTCCCATCATAAGCTTGTTGCCGCTGACGTATTCAACGTACTCATAAAACCAATCCGACTCTTTAACGTCATCGTATTCAAACTTTATTGCCTCGGGCTGAGGAGTAGCCGGCGCGTCGGGAGTAACAACAGGCTTTATAACCGTACCGGGAAAAGGAATAGGTGTGTATCCTGTGCCCGTACCTGTGTTGTTATCGGTATTCGTACCTGTGTTGGTGTCGGTATCTGTACCTGTGTTGGTATCGGTGTCTGTACCTGTATTAGTGTCGGTATCTGTACCTGTGTTTGTATCAGTATCTGTACCTGTGTTGGTATCAGTGTCCGTACCTGTGTTGTTATCGGTGTCCGTACCTGTATTGGTATCGGTGTCCGTACCTGTGTTGTTATCGGAATCTGTACCTGTGTTGGTATCGGTGTCCGTACCTGTGTTGTTATCGGTGTCTGTACCTGTATTGGTATCGGTGTCCGTACCTGTGTTGGTGTCGGTATCTGTACCTGTGTTTTCGTTATTATCGGGGGTTTCGGGCTTTATTACCGGTATTCCGTCAAAAACGATAGTTGAATCCGCTACCGAACCTGTTCCGCCGTTAACAAGAGCCGCAAAGGAGCTTACTGCACAGGCAGACAAAAGAGAAATCACAAGTATAACGATTGCTATTCTTTTCATACGTTTACCTTTCCGTAGCGATATTAACGGCAGGCAGTTCTGCACCGCCTGCCGTTATAGCATCAATATTCGTAAGGAGAATTACCAGATAGTAGAATCTCCGGTTCCGCCTACCTCACCGCTGTCTCCGCCGTTTTCAAGCACATTGCTTGTTTGGATTATATCCTCAGCTGCAAACTCAATTACTTCAAGTTCGGGTGAAACATACTCTTTCATTTTGATATCCTCCTTAATCTCTGAAAAGTGCCGACGCGGGCATTTTGTTCTTGATGATTGCATCTGTCATTGTAATTTCCTTACCAAGTATTTCGTTGCCGTTAAGGTCGATTGCATAAGGAACGATGATTATCTTGGTATTTGCGTTAGTGTAAACAGATGAGTTAAGCATGATCTGGCTACCAAAGATGTATTTTGCACCAAGATCGCTGCCTGTGTAAACTGTTTGTGTACCTGCTGCGTTTTCAACCTTCATGCTGTTGTAAACAGTTGTTGTTGAAAGGCTGCTTGAAACTGTCTGGTAGTTACCGTCCATATCCACTACTGTAACCTTGAAGCCAACTTCACTGTATCTGAGTGAATCGATTGCGGCACAAACGTTAAGTCTGTTATATGCGCCGTCTGCTTCCATATTGTTAACTATGAGAAGCTTCTGCATTATTGTAACCTTTTCTTCAGCCTCATAGTTGAAGTCGGGAGACTCAACTACGCCGAAGGAGTTACCTGTCTCTTCATACTTGTCACCTTCGGGATTGTTCTCATAAAGGTGAAGGTCCATGCTGAGCTGTGCACTCTCGTTAGAAGCTGTAAAGCTTGTAGCGCCGAGAGTATTCATTTCGGTATCCCAAACAAGCTCTGCAAGAATTACGTCCTCGTTGAATGAAGGATTCTGAACAAGATACACGTCATCCTGTTCGCACTTAAGGTCGTAATACGCCTTAAGAACGGGGGTTGAAAGAGGCATTGCAACACAGTTGAAATCACCAATTGAGCTTACTGCCTCGGAATATGTGAAGTTCATTTCGGGGTAAAGCTGTCTTGCAATTTCCAACACTCTCACAGGCTCGCCTGCCTTAAGGTTTACAATACCCAGAGGAAGAGTTGTATATTCGTCTCCTTCAGCAAACAAAGCTACAGTGTTCTTTATAGAAACGAAGAGCATTGCGGACATATCCTTGTCGGATACAAGCTCAAAGTCTGCTATGTAATCGGCATAGGGCGATGACTCAGCAACTTCTACGTCGTCGTTAGCCTTGAAGTTCAAGCCGTAAGTAATGTCTTCCGGCTTCTCTATCTTATCATAAATCTTTCCTACAGTATCGTTTCCGTTGTCTGATACTGTGCTGAATACGTTGTCAAGCTCTGTCTTTTCAAGAGTAGTTGAAACGTAAGCAGGAAGCTCGGGAACGTACTTGAAGTTAGAGGTCTTACCAACTTCCCATGAAAGACCTGTCTCGTCATACTTAGCGCCTTCGGGATCGTTTTCGTAAAGCTTAATGCTAAGTTCAAGGTCTGTAATGGTGTCTGACACTGCAAAGCTTGATGCGCCGAATGCGTTCAAAGCTTCGTTTGCCGCAAGCTGTGCAAGCACGTCTGCCTCAACGAATGTGGGATTTTGTGCAAGATAATTTGCATCCATCTCACACATAACCTCATAGTAAGCCTCAAGAACGGGTGTGGAGAGAGGCATTGCAACGCAATAGAAGTCCTTTACAGTAAGAACTACCTCTTCGTATGTGAACTCCCAAGTGGGATGAAGTGTCTGTGCAGCTTCCATTATTCTGATGGGCTGACCTGCTTCAAGATTTGCGATTCCAAGAGGTATTGTGTTGTAGCTTCCGTAGTTACCGAGAAGCAGAACTGACATATCGTTGCTTGAAGTAAGCTCGAAATCTGCAATGTAATCTGCGTAAGGAGCACCGGAGGCTACGCTGTAGCTCTCTGTTGCCTTGAAGTTCATACCGAACACTGTTTCCTTGGGATTGTCAAGCTTGTTGTAAACCTTCTCTACGAAATCTCCGCCGTACTCTGTGTTGGGGTCAGCGAAGAATTCATTGAGCTGTGCTTTTGTAAGTGAGCTTGACTCATAGGGAGGAAGTGTGGGATATCCCATAAACTTTTCGGTTGTACCAACGCTCCAAGACTTGCCTGTTTCAACAAGCTCGTCTTCAACCATTTCTGTCTCGTAGATAGCAAGGCTGAGAGAAAGCTCTACAGCTTCTGTGGTTACGTCGAATGTCTTAGCTTCAAGAGGATTAAGTCCGGGTGTTGCCGCGATAGCCGCTATAACCGACTTTGCATCGTATGCAGTGGACATTCCCGATACTGAATGATAAGCGCGAAGCACCTCGTCTGTAAGAGGAAGTGCGGCGCACTTGAATTCCTCTACCATACCAACTATGTTTTCATATGTAAATTCAGACCAGTTGTAGCCGATAGCCTTAGCGGTTTCCATTACCTTAACGGGAACGCCTGCCTTGAGATTTACCACACCTGCGGGAATTGTTCCCCAGCTGCCGTAGTTACCAACGAGAAGAACCGAAACGTCCTTGTCGGAAGCTATCTCAAAGTCTACCATATAATCTGCATAGGGAGCACCCGAAGCTACGCTGTAGCTCTCTGTTGCCTTGTAGGAAATACCGAATGCAACTTCTGCAGGGTTTCTGAGTGCGTTGTAGATTGCACCCAAAACGTCTCCGCCGTACTCCTTATTGCCTGCGGCAAAGAAGGTGTCAAGCTCTGACTTTGTAAGGTTGTGAGCGTCATAAACGGGAACTTCGGGATAATAAGTATGCTTTGTAGCTTCTCCTACTACCCATGAAGCGCCTGTTTCAACAAGCTCGTCTTCAATCATTTCTGTTTCATAAAGATTGATGCTGAGGCTGAGAGGAACTGAACCGTTAAGCTTCTCAAAGCTTGCCGCTCCAAGAGGGTTAGCGTTTGCCTGAAGGGCTGCAAGTGTTGCTTCCTCGTCGTATTCTCCTTCAAGAGCTACACTGTGGTAAGCCTTGAGAAGCTCTTCTGTAAGGGGAATAGCCACACACTTGAACTCGCCTACGCTGAGAACAACGTCTGCGTAAGTAAAGCGCCAATTGAACCCAAGCTCCTGAGCAGTCTTGAGAACTCTGACAGTCTCGCCTGCCTCAAGATTTACTACGCCTGCGGGAATTGTTCCCCAGCTGCCGTAGTTGCCAAGAATGAGCACTGAAGCATCAACGTCAGACTTGAGCTCAAAATCTGCCATGTAATTAGCATAAGGAGCAGCTGTAGCGTCTGAATAGCTCTCCTTTGCTGAATAGATCATACCGAAAGCCATATCTGCGGGATTTTCAATAGCATCCCAAACAGAGCCGATAACGTCTCCGCCGTACTCAGTGTTTCCTTCATCGAAGAAAGCTTCGAGCTCGTCTGGAGTCATCTGTCGTGAATCGTACTCGGGAAGTGCCTGGGCAAAAGCCGAAACAGCTATAACCGAAAGTACCATCACAACACTGAAAATGAATAAACCGATTCTTCTTGTCATGTCTTTCCTTCTTTCATATACTATTCCGCACACCTGGGCGGCGGAAGATTTACTTATGTAAGGGCAAACCTCACCCATATATACATTAGTACTTTAATTTATATCACATTTTTATATATTTGTCAACAAATTCTACCTGATAAAACAAATTAATTATACTATTTCGGCGTTTTGACGAATCGACGGTTAAAAAATTATTCTTTATTGTCAAAAATTATAGGAGCTGTAAAAAACTTACAGCTCCTGGGTGTTACTGACCTAAGGTTTTCAAATATTCGCGGCTCATTTTTACCGCTTCAAGTGCAGGACGGTCTAGAGACTGGTCCTGTTCAACGATTATATACTCTGTGGATGCCTTGTCGCACGCTGAGAGTATTGCAGGCATATTCTGTCTGCCCTGTCCGAGAGGCTGGAATTTGAATTCGTTTTCCTCTCTTGACTTGGGCTTGATTTCATTTCCGTTTTCATCGATAAGTGCGTAATTGGGACCTGCTCCAAGCTCCTTGCAGGTGAAGTCCTTGAGATGTACTATCTGGCTTCTGTCGGCATACTTGTTTATATATTCCACAGGGTCCGCACCTGCGTAATGCACCCAACAGGTGTCAAGCTCGGGATTGATAATATCGCTGCCAAGCTCACTGTAAAGCTTGTCAAGTACAGTCTCGCCGTCTATTGTCTTGAACTCAAAATCGTGGTTGTGATAAAGAAGCTGTATTCCTGCATCCTTGAGAAGCTTTCCAACGATTTTTGCCTCTGACACAAGCTGTTCAAAGCCTTCCTTGGAGGTGATCTTTTCCGGAGGCATCCAGGGAATAGCACAGTATTCTACGCCTATTGTCTTAAGAAACTTTATATTCTCCTCGGGAGCTGTAAGGAACACGTCGTGAGTCTGGTGTACCGAACGGCATTTAAGCCCGTGCTTGTCAAGAAGTGCCTTTATCTCCTCGGCACTCTTGCCGAAATATCCGGCAAACTCCACGTAGTCGTAGCCCATAGCCTTTACTTCGCCAAGGGTCTTGTCCATATCCTGTTCCATATCCTGACGAACAGAATAAAGCTGTAATCCTACCTTAAATTTCTTCATAATATACCCCTTTCAAATTATAAAGTTGCGGCAACAACCGCTTTAATTGTGTGCATTCTGTTTTCGGCTTCGTCAAAAACAATACTGTTTTCGCTTTCAAACACAGCGTTTGTAACCTCGAGCTCTGTAAGTCCGAACTTTTCGTTTACCGCTCTTGCCACCGCGGTATTCTGGTCGTGATAAGCGGGTAAGCAATGCATAAACACGGTTTCGGGCTTTGCCATTGACATAAGCTTTTCATTCACTTGATAAGGAAGAAGCGCTGTGATTCTCTCCTTCCACACTTCATCGGGTTCGCCCATTGATACCCAAACGTCTGTATATATTGCATCGGCATCAGCTACTGCCTCTGCGGAATCATCCGTATACTTTATAACAGCACCGCTGACCTTAGCAAGCTTTTCCGCCTCGGCTTGAAGCTGGGCTGAGGGGAAATACTCCTTGGGAGCGCACACTGTAAAGTTAACACCCATTTTCGCCGAACCGATTAGAAGCGAATTACCCATATTAAAACGGGCATCTCCCATATACACCAGATTTATTCCGCGAAGCTTTCCGAAGTGCTCACGGATGGTAAGAAAATCGGCAAGTATCTGCGTGGGATGGAATTCGTTTGTAAGTCCGTTCCATACGGGAACGCCTGCATATTTCGACAAGTCTTCTACTATCTCCTGTCCGTAGCCTCTGTACTCTATGCCGTCAAACATTCTGCCAAGCACTCTGGCTGTATCGGCGATACTCTCCTTTTTGCCTATCTGTGAGCCTGTGGGATCAAGATAGGTAACCCCTGCACCTAAGTCGCGGCAAGCCACCTCGAAGGCGCATCTTGTTCTGGTACTGGTCTTTTCAAATACCAGCGCAACGTTTTTGCCCTCACAAAGCTTGTGAGGAATGCCCTTCTTCTTTTCGTCCTTCAGCTTTGCTGCAAGGTCAAGAAGGTACTCTATTTCCTCGGGTGTATAATCAAGAAGCTTTAAAAAGCTTCTGCCTTTAAGTAAACTCATGTTGTGTCTCCTTTAGTTATGTTATCTCACGGTGGTTCTTTTGGGTGTAAACCGAAAATGAAAGGTTAGTATGATTTATTACCGTATCTCACGAGTCTTATGTCGTGCAAACACATCTCTTCGGTGTTATATCCTTTTTATTGTTGAAAACCTTCGGTTTTCTTCCTTTTTTTGAAAATTTCATTTTCTTCGCGGGTTGCTCGGACTGCTGTACTTTTAAGTACGCGACACCTTGATTCCTTAAAAATTTCGTGCAATACTTTGTCAACTGCAAACAGGTCTTCGTCAACTTACCAAAGTAAGTT
>JAZSDT010000030.1:0-10625 GCA_045531285.1 Eubacteriales bacterium | reverse complement strand
CCGTTCTCTACTGCTGAAAGAAAAGAAGATGTAACCTCCAGTTTTTCAGCCATCGTTTTTAAAATTTCTCCGCTATCCATTCTCAAAATACGCAAGAATTTCCCGAAAGCAGTAATCATTTTTGTAACCTCCTAAATTATGATTTTTTAAATCACAAGCTCATTTTAACATACAAATTTTGTTTTGTCATCCTTTTTGGTTGATTTATTTTCTTTAAAAGTTCACATTTGAATTTTGTCTAAAAAATCATATGAGTTTTCAGACAAAAACACCCACCAAAAATAGTGAGTGTTTCTGTTGTCCGTTATTTAATTTTCTCCGTTTCTGCCATCATATTCTCAATAAATATCCCATATCCTGAGGTCTGGTCCTTCATAAGCACGTGGGTGACAGCGCCAACTAACTTGCCATTCTGGACGATTGGGCTACCTGACATTCCTTGAACGATGCCGCCTGTTTTTGCGAGTGCATCCTTATCGGTCAAGGTTACAATGAAGTTTTTTGTCTTTGCTTTTTTGTCCACTATCTTTGCAACTTCGCCTTTTAGCTTACAAGGCTGATGACCGTCAAGGCAGGTGTATATTATACAATCGCCTTCTTTTATTTCTCCGCTGTCGGCAACTTCGATCTCTTCAAGACCCTTCAGCTTTTTTGCAAGCTTTCCAAAAACGCCTGTTTCTGTATTTTTCAAAAGACTTCCTGTGCATCTCGAGTCAAGTGTTCCCTTTAGTTCACCCGGGACGTCGGCTTCGCCCTTTACCACGTCAGTGATTTCTACGTTGTGAACTGTTCCTTCCCCAAAAGGCAAAAGCTCCATTGTAGCTCTGTCGGTTATACCGTGTCCCAAACCGCCAAAGGTCTGAGCGTCCTTATTTATAAAGGTAACTGTTCCAATGCCCGAAGCGGAATCCTTGATAAGCATACCTGTTTTATATTCCTTTTTTTCGGTGGTTTGCACAGGTATCAAGTTTAAAGTAAGGGTTTTATCCCCCCTTTTAATTTCTGCCTTTAGTCTTTTGCCCTGTGAATTTGCTATAATGTCAGATGCTTCTTCCACTCCGTCAAGCTTTTCCCCGTTAAGCTTCACAATAACGTCTCCCTCAAGTATGCCCGCATCCTTGGCAGGAGATACCTTACCGACTGTGCTGTCAACATCTGTAATACCCGAAACAAAAACGCCGTCCGTAGTCATCTTTACACCGAAAGGGAATCCTCCGATATAAACCTCTCCTTCGGCAAGGACAACCGTAGAAAGTGACAGAACCAGTATTAAAAGCAGTGTTATTCCTTTCAATTTATTTTTATAATTCAACATTTATTTTCTCCCCAATTGACATTGAGCCATCAAAGATGCCTCAAATATAATCTGTTCAAAAGGGCAAGATATATGTGGTGTAAAAAATGTATTTTCAAACAAATTTCAAAACAGCATTTCGACATATAACGGTTGCATCGTTTTAAGAAATGTGATATAATCACTTTCACGGGAGGTAGTAATATGACGTTACAATTGGATTTTTTGCAGAGCTTGGAAAATATCCGAAGCGGCTTTCTTAATAATGTTTTTGAATACATAACTATGCTTGGGGAGCAAAATCTCCTTGTAGTAGTTATTGCCGTTATTTACTTTATGTTGGACAAGGAAATGGCAAAAAGACTTTTGTTCACTACCATGGTTTCTCTGAACGTAAACGGTATTGTGAAAAATTTCTTTAAAGTACCGCGCCCATTTTCGACAGGCAAGGTAACTTGTGTCAGACCCGGTACTGCCACAGGGTATTCCTTCCCCAGCGGTCACACTCAAAGCTTTGCCACCTGGAGCACGTTTTTGGCTCTGAAATACAAAAAGATCTACTGGACACTTTTTTCTGTCATCGGTATATTACTTGTGGCTTTTTCAAGAATGTATCTCGGTGCCCATTATCCCTCGGACGTAATCGTAGGCGCAGTTCTTGGAGTTACCTGTGCTGTTGGAATCAACGTGCTTTACGACAGGATATCCGACAAATACAAGCTTTATAAATGGGCAATTATTGTTTTTGCGCCCTTTGTAATATATTTCCTTTTTGAAGCAGATTATCATTTCAAGGATCTCTATAAAGTGTACGGAATGCTGTCAGGCTTATTTTGTGCCTCACTTTTTGAAGAAAAATATGTTTCACTTGACTGCAAAGCTCCCTTTTGGAAAAAGCTTGTACGCGTAATTGTCGGCGTACTTCTGGCTCTTGCCGTTAAGGAGTTTTTCAAGGCGCTGTTCGTGTTTTCATCAATACGTGTTTCACTTATTTCCGAAACAGTAAGGTACTTCATTCTCATATTTATTGTAATGGGATTTTATCCTTTTATACTAAAAAAAGTGAAAATGTAAAAGCGGAGAGCCTCCGCCGGCAATGCTCGCCTATCGTAACCTTTGAATATATCCCTACAATGCAAAACGGCGAGGTTGATTTAATGCAATTTCCATGTATATGAAAAGCCGCACACAAATGGCTCCGGCTTCAATATTTTCTTAATTTTCGGGATACAAGGGCTCGTCAGACTGAGGGTCTGTACCGCTTGTTGTAATTATATCTTCTGCCTCGAAAACCACTACTTCGAATTCAGGCGCTTCGTATCTAAGTAATTCCTTATTCATTTCTTTTTCTCCTTTTTATATCACTTTATATTTTTATTAATTTTGCAAATGCGCAATAGAAATCCTATCGCGTCTACATATTAATACAAAATACTCCTAAAGTCAATAGTTTTCTTAAAAAAAGTCATCTGTAATTTTTAGGAGAAACACCAAATTTTTTCTTGAAGGCTTTACTAAAGGAATACAACGAGGAGTATTTGAGCATTTCAGCTATTTGATTTACACGCAACCTTTTCTCTCGCAAAAGCAAGGCTGCTGTGTCCAGACGTCTTGTCTGATAGTAATTTGTAAGCGTATTGCCGGTATTCCTTTTGAATAGGTCGGAAAGATAGCTGTAATTATAGTTAAATGCTTGGGATAAGTCGGAAAGATTTTCTACGTCATATATATGTGTATCAATATAATGCATCATTTGATAGCAAAGCTCGTCTGCCGAAACGGTGTATTTATTTTGAAGCATGGGCTTATCAATTTTAAAATTTCTTACAGTATAATAAATTATTTGTTCAAACAGCAACGCTAACAGCTCGATGTGGTACTCCTGTTTTGAAGAATATTCTGATATAGCATTTGACACGGCGGTGCTTACCTGACTATCCCTGAAAACCCTTTCCTCGCATCCGTAAATTGCGGCAATGTTTTTTAATTCATCAGCAAGCGTTTCGTTTCGCGTGTTAAAAGCAAAAAAATCGTACTTCATAGGTTCATCCTCGGATGAACGTATTTCGTGAAAATCACCCGGATAGGACAGATAAATATCCCCCTTTGACACCTCGGCGGAAATACCATTCGTATACACCCATCCTTTGCCGTCTGTAACAACAGTAAGCTCATACAAATTTCCGTGCGCATGTTTACTCATTATTCCGCTTGGAGAAAACCAAAGTCTGCCCAATTGGAAAAAAAGAGTATTTCCGTAATAGATCGGCTCATCTAAATAATGATAGTCAATGTGATACTTATTCAACACGTTCACCTCAACGATATTGTATCAAAATGCAAAAAAAGAGTCAAGTATATTTACAAAAAAACAAAGAAATACAGCTAAACCCAAAAAAATGACATTTTTTACACAAAGCACAGGCATTCCAAATATGAACTGTACACTATATAATGAAGAAAAAAGGAGGGTTTTATTATGAGCACAGTAATAGCAGTTGTGGGATGTGGAAGAATTGCAAATAACGCACACTTCCCTGCATTTGAAAAAATGAAGGATATACGCATCAAATACGCATGCGACCTTATAATTGAAAAGGCGGAAAAAATAAAGGAAAAGTACCCGTTCGTTGAAAACATAATCACAGATTACAACGTAGCCCTGAACGACCCCGAGGTAGAGGTGGTATTCGTACTCACTCCCAACTATGCACATTATGAAGTAACAATGGCGGCACTTAAGGCAGGAAAGCACGTAATGTGTGAAAAACCTGTTACCGTCAACTATGAGCTGTCAAAGGAAATGGCAGACGAAGCTGAAAAGCAGGGTAAAATGCTTAATATCGGCGTTTGCAACCGTTTCAACAAATCAATTGAAATGCTTGAAGAACTTAACCGCCAAGGCAGATTCGGTAATATTTACCATATTTATTGCTCGTTCAGATGCTTCCGCTCAATTCCGGGACTCGGAGGCGCGTTTACAACAAAGGCGCAATCCGGCGGTGGCG
The DNA here is from genome assembly GCA_045531285.1 of Eubacteriales bacterium. GTDB lineage: Bacteria > Bacillota > Clostridia > Oscillospirales > SIG627 > RGIG6353. Next base: position 6,323 of record JAZSDT010000030.1, on the reverse strand, counting down.
TCCTCATTGACTGGGGCGTGCATTTCTTCGACCTGATTCTTTATATTCTGGGTAATGCAAAGCTTAAAAACGTTACCTGTGACGCATACAATGAAATGGCAAAGGACATGAAGTCATACAAGTACCAAAATATGTGGGCAGAGGATACAAAGGATATCGAAAACGGTACAAATGACGTTGACGACTATATTTCAGGCTACATAAGAACGGACAAGGCAAGTATTTCCTTCAACGGTGCCTGGGCACAAAACGTCAATCAAAGCGAGATGTTCATTGACTTCTTGGGCGACAAGGCGGGTGCAAGACTTACATACGGCGGAAAATTTGAGATATATGACGGTGAAACCCTTGAAACAATAAAGCCGGAATACGATATTCCCAATATGTACCTCTGTGAAAACGAGGCATTCGTTGAGTCTGTAAAGACAGGTGTGAAGAACAGAAATCACATTTCAAATATTCTTGAGACAATGAAGCTTCTTGATACTCTTTACAAGTCTGCTGAAATAGGAGAGGAAATACGCTTATGAAGAACATCGGCTTCGTAGATTATTTTCTCAGCGAATGGCACGCAAACAACTACCCGAAGTGGATAAGCGAGCTGACCGACGAGTTTTGCGTAAAATATGCTTGTGCTGAGGAATACGTCTCGCCTTATGACGGAGTGAACACAGACCAATGGTGCGAAAAGAACGGCGTAGAAAAGTGTGACAGTATTGCAGAGCTTTGCCAAAAGAGTGATTTTATAATCATTCTTTCTCCCGACAATCCTGAAAAGCATCTGGGCTATGCCCGTGAGGTATTCAAACACGGCAAGACGGTATATATAGACAAAACCTTTGCTCCAAATGCCAAAGAGGCAGGAGAAATATTCTCACTTGCCAATCAGTACGGTGTGAAGTTTTTCAGCACCTCTGCACTGAGATACGCCGACGAGCTTGAAAAGGTAAAGGATACTAAAAACCTCATTACCACGGGTGCGGGCGGAAGCATAGAGGCTTACGTTATTCACCAAATAGAAATGGCTGTAAAGACCGTACACGCCGAGCCTATGGCTGTAAAGGCTGAATTACAGGGAGAGCAAAAGATATGGACTATAGCATTTTCCGACGGCAGCCGTTGGACAGGTATTTATTCCCCCTTCTTGCCCTTCTCTGTATGCGGCGATAAAGGATACTCTCCCGTAACCTCGAAGTTTTTCCAAAAGCTTATGGCAGACATTATTAATTTCTTTAAAACCGGCGAGCTCCCCTTCGACGCAAATGAAACAATGAAGGCAATGAGAATGCGTGACGCTATACTCAATGCCTGTTCGTTCCCGGGAGATTGGCTTAACGTATAATATTTGTAATATGGGGTAGCTTCATTTAGACATAACTAAAAAAGCGGTCAGCGACCGCTGGCAAAGCTCGCCTATCGTAACCTTTGAATATATCCCTACAATGCAAAACGGCGAGGTTGATTTAATGCAATTTCCTAGCATATGAAAAAGAGCTAAGATATCTTGAAGAAAAAGATATCTTAGCTCTTTTGGGTATGCAAAGTTGATTAAATCAACATCGCCGCTGTGCTTTTTTAACGTGTGTGCGAATTACACTTCTACTATATACGGAGCATATGCAAGTGCTTCAAAAACGTCGTATGCATTAATAGTGTTGGCTATGCCCAAACGAGCATACTTCTTTACCCTCTCACAGTTTTCGGCGGACGTCTTGTAGCGGTCTGTAAGCCAAGCGAAGTTCGGCTTATCCAGATACAACCACACTAAAAGCTGTTCGTACGGCACAAGCTCACAAACAGCTTTTAAGTCCTCTTCCGTGGTATTGCCGTCATAATCAATCAAAGCATTTGGGAAACGTTCCAGAACAGTTTTTATGCGTTCCGTATCCTTACAGCTAAAGGAGACCTTCGTATCATATTTCTCAATAAGAGCAAAAAGAGGCTCCATACTGTCGGTGGGGATTCGTTTATCCAGAGCAATGACAGTACCCGTTCCCTCAACAAGAGCGAGAAGTTCCTCAAGCATTGGGATTCTTGTACCCTTAAATTGCTCCCCCTTGAATATTCCCGCATCGTAGTTCTGTAATTCCTCGTACGTAAGGTCACGTAAGAAAAGCTGTCCATCAATGGCGGTTCCGTCATTGTTTCTACAGGTTCTATTTAAGGTAACGTCATGTAAGAGAACTATTACGCCATCCTTTGTACAGCACGGATCGGTCTCGATATGGCTAAAGCCCTTTTCTATGGCATCCCTGAAAGCAGGCATCGTATTTTCCGGAGTGTAGTACACTCCTCCTCGGTGTGAACGGTATAACATATTCGTCATCCCCTCTTATAAAGTTGTTTTTTTAGCACGAAAAAGTAAGCAAAGCAGAGAATTATCTGGACAATTGTTGACGACGGGGTAGCAAGTCCTATATGGAAAAGTGAAGAAGAATGCCTACTGATAAGCCAACAAAGCGGCAATCTGACACAAAAGGCGCCAACCATTCCCTGTACCATTACAAAGCCCGTAGCACTGCATCCGTTGAAATATCCGATAAAGCAAAAAAGGAACGCCGTAAGCAAACAGTCAATAGCATAGGCCTTAAGATAGTCCCACGCCGCCATAATAACAGGAGTGTCCTTTGCGAATATACCTGCAAGAATATCTCCGCGCAAGAAAGAAAAGCAACCGATAACAATACCCGCCGACAGTGACATTGCAATACCGCACCACAATGCTTTTTGGGCTCTGTCGGGCTTTTGCGCACCTATGTTTTGAGCGACAAACGCAGACATTGACTGCATAAACGACGATGGTATAAGCATTATAAAGCCGCACAGCTTTTCTGCGACTCCTATCCCCGCCGACTCCGTCAAGCCTATATCGTTTACAATGGCAAGTATAGCAAGGAAGGAAATACCTACCAGTAATTCCTGCAACGCTATGGGAGTACCTATTTTTATTATTTCCTTTACGTAAGCTTTGTTAATGGCTATATGCTTAACGGAAAAGCAAAACGGTAATTGACGGCGTTTGATTATCGCCAGGGAAAGCACAACGCTTACTGCCTGTGCAACAACCGTAGCAATAGCCGCACCTACTGCCCCCATATCAAACACTGCAACAAGAATCAAATCACCCACAATGTTCAAAACACAGGCAATCGCTACTGTAATCAGAGGAAGCTTTGAATCCCCAAGTCCCCGAAAAATACTGCCTACAAGGTTGTATGCCACAATAAAAACTGCGCCTGCAGAGCAAATCATTATGTATTTTACAGTATCGTCAAACGCCTCTTTGGGAGCTTGCATTATGCTTGCCATAGCAGAAGAAGCAAAAACCATAACAACGGTTACAATCGCTCCAACAATAGCAAAAAAGCAAATTCCGCTGCCGATTATCCTGCCTGCCTCTTCATTTTGTCCCGCACCTATTTTTCGTCCGATAAAAACCGTAAGTCCCATTGCAAGTGAAGTAATGACTATGGTCACGGTATGCATCAATTGGCTTCCCGTTGAAACAGCCGAAACGTATATCTCTGATTTGTCTCCGCCGAACTGTCCGACAACAAGCAGATCCACAGCACCGTAAAGAGCCTGTAAAAACAAAGCCGCAAGTACGGGGAATGCAAATTTTATCAGCGGTGAAAATATCGGTCCTTGTGTAAAACTATTTGATTTAGTCATTCCTTCTCCTATAAAAAGCTTCGCAATTCACCAAGTGACGTTATTCTGTAATCTACCGTTATCCCTTTCGGCAACGGCTTATTTTTTCTGTCAAAGTAACAGGTTTTAATCCCGATTTGATAAGCTCCCTGCATATCAGAAGTGGGCGAATCGCCTATCATCATTACTTCATCGGGAGACGTTCCGAGCATTGAAAGACAGTGAGTGAAGAATGCTTCGGAGGGCTTTGATGCTCCCAAATTTTCCGATATGAAATTATATTTAAAGTATTTATAAAAATCAGCTGTTCTCAATCGGTTTATCTGTTGCTCGTAGGGACCGTTCGAGGCTGTACACAGTACGTATTTAGAGCTTAAATATTCAAGCATCTCCCCTGCTCCCTCAACAGGAATACCGCTGTTAAACAAAAAGTCGCGGAAATATTTTTCGAATCTCACACCATCAAAATTGATGTCCAAAGCCTCAAAAACTCTATTCCATCTTATTTGCTTTAGCTCGTCAAAGGTAAGCTCTCCTCTTTCAATTGAATGCCACAATCCCGAGTTTACCCTTTCAAATGTGTCGTATTTTTCTTGGTTATACTCACCGAGTCCGAATTCATCAAATCCGTTTTTCATAGCATCCTTGACGTATGCATCAAAGTCAAGAATAGTATCATCAATATCTATTAAAAGTGTTTTTAACATTTCAATGCTCCGTTATCAAATAACTGCAAGTATTTCCTTTGCCGTATATTCGTCGGTTATCAGTGTATCGACAACGCCTGTGCGCAGTGCTCCGATAATAGCTTCGGTTTTGTGGCTTCCGCATGCCACGGCTATTGTTTCTTTTGCATTTTTTAAATTGTCTTTTGAAGCGCACAAGGTGTTTTCATACAGTTCTATGAATTTTCCGTCAAAATCAAAAAAATGAGTTGACAGGTCTCCTACGGCAGACATACATTTTTCACTGTAGCCAAACAGCTTACCAAAGGTACGTATTATTTCATTGTTTCCTATACCGACAATTGCTATGTCAATATTATTCCACAAATCATTTGTTTTTTTATAATACGAGGTGTTTTCAAAAAGCTTGCAATCATCAACACTGTCAGGTCGGTACGGAAACCAAGCGTATTTTACCTTTGCACCTATTTTGTCGGCAAAGCTTCTTGCCAATTCGTTAGACAAATAACAGGACTGCTCCTGGTCGGTCGCTCCAAAAAGAGGAAACACCGTATTGTCGCCAAAGCTCGTGCTTGGAAATTCCGCAATCAGCGATTGGATGGTTTGTCCCCAGGAAATACCTATTTTTTTATTGCCCTTTTCAATACGGGCAGATATGTATCTCACTGCCTTTTTTACCGTCATAAGAAGCCGAAGAGCTTCATGGGAATTACTTACACTGCATATAACGGCATTCTTGATTTTAAACGTTGAGCACAACTTTTTTTCCAATTCAATGCAAGACACTTCAGGATTGTGAATTTTTATTTCTACTATATTTTCCTTCACGGCATCACTTAACAGCTTTGACACGGTTTGACGGGACAGATTCATTGTTCGTGCTATCTCTTGCTGTGTAAGCTTTTTTTCGTAATAAAGTATCGCCGCTTCTTCCATCTGTTTTTTTTGAAGCTCCATAATAATCTCCTTGCGTTTTGTCTTTGTATTATACCATTAAAGTGTCTATAAGTCAACAGAATACCTTTTAACATTTGTAATTGACAAATGTTAAAAGGTGTGATATAATCAACGTAAATAAATCAGGAGGATAAGAAAAATGTTAGTAACAATGAAAGAAATGCTTGCGGATGCAAAGAAGAATCACTATGCAATTCCCGCATTCGACGTAAGTAATTACGAAATGATGAAATCTATTCTTGAAACCTGCGAGGAAGAACGTTCCCCTGCTCTGCTTATGGCGTTGGGCGTAGATATTCAAGGCAGAGACCTTCACCTTTTGACGTCCATGATTCGTAGCGCATCGGAATATTTCAATATTCCCATCTGCTTACATATGGACCACGCAACAGACCTTGAGTTTATCAAGTACGGCTGTGATAACGGCTTTAGCTCTGTAATGTACGACGGCTCTGTGCTTCCCTTTGAAGAGAATGCAAAAAATACGGCTATCGTTACTGAATACGCTCACAAGAAGGGCATTACCGTCGAGGCTGAGCTCGGACACGTTGGTAACGCAAGTGTCGGAAGCATAAGTGAGACAGGTACGGACACCGACCCTGGTGAAAGCCTGACAGTACCCGAAGAGGTTACAAAATTTGTAGAAATAACCGACGTTGACGCTCTCGCCGTTGCTATCGGTACAGCTCACGGCGTATACCAGAAAACTCCCGAGCTCAGAATAGACAGACTGGATGAAATAGTTGCTGTATGCGACAGACCCCTTGTTCTTCACGGAGGAAGCGGAACACCCAACGAGCAAATGCAGAACGCTATCCATCACGGTATTACCAAAATAAACATATACTCCGACGTGCTTTATGCTCTTAACAAGGGACTTAAGGACACGCTCAACACCGTAACTAATCCTTCCACTTGGCCTTTTATCGTGTACGAGAATGCAAAGAAGATGATGAAGGAAGTAGTTCGCGAAAAGCTTCATACCTTTGGCAGTGCAAAGTCGGAGGCCAAGCGGTCTTAGGAAGACAA
>JAZSDT010000147.1:0-5758 GCA_045531285.1 Eubacteriales bacterium | reverse complement strand
CCGTTCTGACCGTGGGGAACACGCAGAGAGGTATCACGAACCTCGCGGCTCTTTTCGCCGAAGATCGCGCGAAGGAGTCTTTCCTCGGCTGTGAGCTCGGTCTCTCCCTTGGGAGTAACCTTACCGACAAGAATATCGCCTGAATGAACCTCTGCACCGATACGTATAATACCGTCGGCATCAAGGTCCTTAAGTGCTTCGGGACCTACGGAAGGAAGCTCTCTTGTGATTTCTTCCGGTCCGAGTTTTGTATCTCTTGCTTCGTGAGAATACTCTTCAATGTGAATTGAGGTATAAACGTCATCTCTTACAAGTCGCTCGTTGATAAGAACGGCGTCCTCGTAGTTGTAGCCTTCCCAAGTAACGAAGCCGATAAGTGCGTTTTTACCAAGCGCAACCTCACCGTTCTGAGTAGCAAGGCCGTCGGCGATAACCTCGCCTGCCTCTACTCTTTCGCCCTTTGATACAATGGGACGCTGGTTGTTACAGGTACCCTGCTTGGTACGCTTGAACTTGATAAGCTTGTAAACGTCCTTAATGCCCTCGTCGTTTCTAATAACGATCTCATCGGCTGCAACCTTCTCTACAGTACCTGCCTTCTTGGCAAGAACAGTAACACCCGAGTCAACGGCTGCCTTGTACTCCATACCTGTACCGACAATTGGAGAATCGTTTACCATAAGGGGAACCGCCTGCTTCTGCATGTTGGATCCCATGAGCGCTCTGGAGTTGTCATCGTTTTCAAGGAAGGGGATAAACGCTGTGGCAACCGATACCACCATCTTGGGTGATACGTCCATGTAATCTATATCCTCAGCGTCAACAACAACGATTTCCTCGCGCTGACGTGCAGTTACCTTCTTGTTGACGAATCTTCCGTCCTCGTCAAGAGGCTCGTTTGCCTGAGCTACGATATATTCATCCTCTTCGTCGGCAGTAAGATATCTTACTTCCTTGGTTACAATACCGGTTTCCTTATCTACTCTGCGGTAAGGAGCCTCAATAAATCCGAAGGGGCTGATACGAGCAAAGGTAGAAAGATACGATATAAGACCGATGTTGGGACCTTCGGGTGTCTCGATAGGACACATTCTTCCGTACTGTGTATAGTGTACGTCTCTGACGTCGAAGGATGCTCTGTCTCTGGAAAGACCGCCGGGGCCCAGCGCTGAAAGACGTCTCTTATGAGTAAGCTCTCCAAGGGGGTTGCCCTGGTCCATAAACTGTGAAAGAGGCGAAGAACCGAAGAAGTCCTTGATCGCCGATACTACGGGTCTTATGTTGATAAGAGTCTGAGGAGTAGTATTTTCCATATCCTGAATGGTCATTCTTTCCTTGACTATCTTATCCATTCTCATAAAGCCGATACGCATCTGGTTCTGGAGAAGCTCACCTACTGAACGGAGTCTTCTGTTACCAAGGTGGTCTATATCGTCCTTGGTTCCTATATCATGGTAAAGGCATACAAGATAGTTGATCGATGCAATGATATCGGCACGGGTGATGTGCTTGGGAATAAGCTCGTCGCGGCGGCGTGTTACAGCCTCGCAGATAGCTTCCTCACCCTCTGCTTCTTCAAGGATCTCAAGAAGAGTTGCCGCATCAACCATTTCTGTGATGTTGAGCTTCTGTGCAACTCCGGGAAGTATCTTGTCAAGATGAACCATACCGTTGGAGAATATCTTGATTTCCTCTCCCTCGGTCTCACTTTCAACCCAAACCTCCGTTACACCTGCAGCCTCTAAGAGCTCACCCTTTGTACGGTCAAGCTTTTCACCCTTCTCGAAGATTATCTCTCCTGTAAAGGGATTGACTGTGTCTCTTGAAAGTATTCTTCCGGATACACGGCGTGAAACCGCAAGCTTCTTGTTGAATTTATAACGTCCTACGGTTGAAATGTCGTACTTCTTTGAATCAAAGAAAAGTGAATGAAGTAGGCTCTCGGCGCTCTCTACAAGAGGAGGATCGCCGGGACGGAGCTTACGGTATATTTCCTTAAGCGCTTCGTCGTAAGCAGAGGTATGCTTACCTTCACCCTTAATGTTGTTGACAGTTTCGTCGATAAGGTCCTTTTCAAGCGTACGCTTGATAACGGGATCGTTTCCGAAAAGTGCAAGAACGTCGGCAGATTCACTGTACTCGCGTGCAAGGGCACGAACAAGTATCGTAACGGGAAGCTTACGGTTCTTGTCTATTCTTACGTAGAAAATATCGTTGACGTCGGTCTCGTATTCAAGCCATGCACCTCTGTAGGGGATGACAGTTGCCGAATAGAGCTTCTTGTCCATCTTGTCAACTTCAATATTGTAATAGATACCGGGCGAACGAACTATCTGAGAAACGATAACACGCTCTGCACCGTTGATAACAAAGGTACCGTTGTCTGTCATAACAGGGAAATCACCCATGTACACAACAGATTCCTTTATTTCTCCAGTTGCTTTATTGGTCAGTCGAACGTTAACTTTAAGAGGGCAAGCGTAGTTTACGTCACGCTCCTTGCACTCCTCTACGGGATATTTGGGATTGTTGTCGATAGTGAAGTCAACAAAATCAATGTAAAGTGTTCCCGAGTAATCCACGATGGGAGATACGTCGCGAAGCACCTCCATAAGTCCTTCCTTGAGGAACCACTCATAAGAATTCTTCTGCACCTCGATAAGGTTGGGCATATCGATAGCTTCATCGATCTTCGAGAAACTCATTCTGATGTTTCTTCCGAGCTGCTTTTTCTTCAAGCCCGCTGACTTCAGTTCTCTTTCATTGAGTTCTACAGCCATTAAAACAAATCACTCTCCATTTCTTTATATTCCGGCGACACCCGTCGCAAAATGGTGCTTTATATAGGCGAAAAATGCTATTTTTTATAAAATTTTCAAATAGTTTTATGAATGTTTACAAAAAATTTACTTATTGCTTTTGGGCAAAAAGGGCATATTTCGCATTCTAATGCAGTATAAGAGTATATCACTTTAAAAAGGACTTGTCAAGGGCTTTTTTGAAAAAAGTTTCAAAAATATGGAAAAGCGGCTAGCAGCCGCAGGCAATGCTCGCCTATCGCTACCTTTACTATACCCCTGTAATGCGCAACGGCGAGGTTGATTTAGTATATTATTTCATAAAGTAAAAAAGCGGCTAGCAGTCGCAGGCAATGCTCGCCTATCACAACCTTTACAACAACCCTAAAAAAACAACGCTTCTGCCGTTTTACGTGCAAGAAGCGTTGTTGTGTTATTTTGTAGTTATATAGTTTTAGAGACTCTCCATAATTTTGTCCAGCATTACAGAATAAAGCTTGTAATGCTCAAAAATTACGTTTTCGGGAACCCTGCTCAGATTCAGCTCCAGATTAAAAGTACCGTCATATCCCGCATCAAGAATCGGACGAAGCCTTTCGCTCCAGTTCACGTTACCGAAGCACGGAGCCAGATGCCAATCCATATTTCCGTAGTTTGAAGCACCGTGAAACACCTTGACGTACTTGGCAATTTTTCTGACGGTTTCGGTCTTGTCACTGTCGAAAATATTGAGATTCTGATGTCCGAAATCCCAACATGCCATAAAGCTTGGGCTGTTTATACACTCGATCATCTCCAGATGGTTGTCTATATCCGCCGTAATAAAATCGTATTGCGGACAGTCGCCGAACCGAGGAATGTTTTCAAGAGCGATGCCTATGCCGTTCTTTTCAGCCGTCTCAAGATAGCGAAGAAAGTTTTCTATGTTCTTTTCTATCACCCATTGTCTTGAATGCTCACTGTCAACCGTACCCATAGAATGTACCACAGCCCACTTTGCCCCTAGTGCCGACGCCACCTCAATGGCTCTGTGAAAATCCTTCTCGGTTTGCTCGTCGGTACAGTCAGGCTGAAGAAATATGTTATAGCACGGCAGATGTATCTGATAGCATTCGATTCCCGACATGGCAAGATTTTCCTTTGCCTTATCTATCTTGTCCTCGCAATTGTCTTTAAGAAGGTATCGCCAGCCAACCGAATAGTCAACGGCTTCAAAGCCCGACTCACGAAGGCGTTTCAGGTGGTCGAGGTCGTGAAAAAATCTGTCGTCAATGCTGATTGACTTTTTCATTTTACCCTATTCCCTCCCCAAAAGTATTTTCGACACGTTTGCCGTAAATTTTATATAATCGTTGTAAATGTCGTACTTGCCAAAATCAATGGGAACGACCAAAGAAAACGCACCGTCAAAGCCAATTTCTTCAAGCGCGCACAGAATATCCTTCCAGTTAACACTGCAAACGGCATTGGCAACCGTGGGACAAAGCTTACGGTCAACGTCGCCGTGATTGTCATTTACGTGAATTATCTTTATTCTATCGCCCAGCTTCTTTAGGGCATCGGCTTTGTCAACCTCAAATTTTTTTATGCCGAAATCATCGCTTCCCATAAGGTTTGCGTGTCCTATATTGTAGCATACTCCCACGTAATCGCTTTTGAAGGAGTCTGCGTAAATGCGAAAGGTCTCGGTAATATCATTGTGGGTAGCAGGATTTTCAATAGCAATTCCCACACCGTATTTTTGCGCATACGGAACAGCATTTCTCACAAGGTCGGTATCGTAGTTTATTTCAACGGGAAGACACGCCCATTTAACGCCGAGAAGCGAGGAGACCAACAGCCCTTCCTCAACGTTGTCTTTGTCAAGCTGAGTTTGAACGACTCGCAGACCGTTGCCTTCGATATTCTTTTTTACCGCATCAACGTCCGAAAGGTCTCCTTCAAGTAAAAGCTCCACTCCGTCATATCCGCATTCTCTCAAAAACACAAGGTATTTTACGTCCCTTGCCTCGCCATACTTTATCTGTAAAGCTATTTGCATATTACCGTCCCTTTTCATTCAATTTCAAATTCTGCGTAATACACTGTATCTTCGATATAGTTTTCTACCTTCTCAACACCCTCGTATTCGCCACTTCGCACGCCCTCAATGCTTACGCTCTTGCCCACTCTGTAACGTCCCGAAGGCAAAGCTCCGTGGCCGTATTCCCAATTTACATCAAGAGTATAGCTGCTGTTGTTGGGAATCAAATATCCTATAGCGTTAAAACACAATTCCTCCGACGGACTCATCTGAATCCACTCTCCGTTTTCCCATCTGTCAAGAGTGTAAGGTTCTCCTGTCATCAAGCCGACACCGTCCCCCGAATGATTAAATACTACCGTCGCACCGGTTGGAGTAACGTTTTCAACAGTCATTTCCAAAGACCATTCTTCACCGAATGGCTCGGTCAAGGAAATGACGTCGGGAGTTTCCTCCTTTGTCTGACATCCTGTAAAGCAAAGCATAATCGCCAACAAAATCATAAGAGTAAAGCAACCGAATCTCATATTTCTTCCTCCTTTTTTCTATTTGACGCAAATATTTGATTTTTGTTCCCAAATTAATCAACAAATACAGTTCCCACACCCCAGGCATGAATAGAAGGAAGTGTAACAAGAGTACCGTCTTCTGTCTTTTCCACCTTTACCTCGGTCATCTCACCGTCTATCTGGCAGAAGGTAAACCTATCACCTGCAGGGTCTTTTATAAGCAAATGAAGCTCGCCCGATTCGCCGACAGTTGTATTTGTAACCGATACGGAAACCGTTCTGTCGTTTTCATCGATTCTTGGAAATACTCTTGCAGGAAGCATATCAAGAAACATAGGGTATTCGGGCTTGCCTCTTGCAATGGCACGGCAGAGAATGTGAGCAATTCCCGTCTTGTGAAGGGGGAGACTTGAGTCAAGGAGAGCATC
>JAZSDT010000107.1:0-24727 GCA_045531285.1 Eubacteriales bacterium | reverse complement strand
TCTCTTGTGATCTTAAGGGGAATGTTGCGCTCTTCTGCGTAACGGATTTCATCCTCACGGCTCTTGAGATCCCATGTTCTCCAGGGAGCAATAACGTCAAGCTCGGGAGCGAAAGCCTTGATTGTAAGCTCAAAACGGACCTGGTCGTTACCCTTACCTGTACAGCCGTGACAGATAGCGTCAGCGCCCTCTGCAAGAGCGATCTCAGCAACTCTCTTTGCAATCGGAGGACGTGCAAAAGCAGTACCGAGGAGGTAGTCCTCATACTTTGCGCCTGCCTGTACGCAGGGGAAAACGTAATCTTCAAGGAATTCTTTTGTAAGGTCTTCTATGTAGAGCTTTGAAGCGCCTGTCTTGATAGCCTTTTCTTCAAGTCCCTCAAGCTCGCTTGCCTGTCCTACGTTACCCGATACAGCAATGATTTCGGGATTGTTGTAGTTTTCCTTGAGCCACGGAATGATGATTGAAGTATCCAGACCGCCTGAATAAGCCAGTACGACCTTTTTGATTTTTGTCTTGTCCATTTTAAGCACCTCTTGTATTTTTATTCATTTTGTTTACATAATTATACAACTATTTTCACGGGTTGTCAATAGATAAACTAAAAATATACATTGTATTATCTCACGATATTGTTAACACATTTTGAACAAAACAGTGCATTTTCAACAAAAGGTGAAAAATTAATAAACATATACGAATATTATTGAAAAAGCTGTATTTTTGTGATATAATTGCTATATTATTTTTAGGAGGAATGCTGAATGGAAAAGACGCATTTTTTTAAGATATCGCTTAAGCCTAAAAAGCTTTTTTACATAACCTTTGCACTTGTCTATTTATTCGTTATTCTTTGCGAGTGTGAGCTGCTTCCGTTTTCACGCAGAGGTTATTCCTTAATAGCCCTGTTCTTTATATTCTTTTCTTGGATTAGATTTGAATTCAGAGAAAATCCTTTGTGGGATATTATCATTCCTTTGGGGAATTCGGTTGTTGTTACCTACGTTCTGCAGATAATGCTGTCTGTAGACCCAAAGCTTTTAAACGAGCCTACAATCGTTGGTAATATTGCTTTAAACGCAGGCATAACCTATTTGTTCTTACTCTTGACAAACAGAGTCAGACTTGCCGTGACCCTTTCCAACACCTTGCTTTTCGGCTTTGCGTTTATAGATTATCTTGTAATCAGCTTCAGAGGAAGTGAGATAAAATTCAGCGATATATATTCACTGAAGACCGCCGCTTCGGTAGTTGGGCAGTACAATATAGAATTTACTACCCGTGTCAATTATTCTCTTGTAGTATTTGCCGCTATTATTTTTGTGCTTTGGGCAACACGTATCACTCACAAATCCAAAAAGAATCAGCTTCCCAGAATCTCCGCCGTACTGCTTTTGGGAGCTTGTCTTTATACGGTTTCCTGGTGTATGAATAATTCCACAAACTATATGCAGCTATGGGCTAAGGACGGAGTAAAATACAACGGTCTTACCTACAATTTTCTTATCGAAGCACGTGACAGCCGCGTTGTGCCTCCCGATGACTATTCGGATGAAAAGGCAGAAAAAATTCTTAGCAAATACGCTCCTACAAAATCCAATGGCGACACGCCCAATATACTTGTTATAATGTCTGAGGCTTTTGCCGACCTTACTGTACTTGGAGAGTTTTCCGCAAGTGAGGACTCAATGGAGTACTACAGGTCGCTTGACGAAAACTGCATAAAAGGGTATGCAATGTCCTCGGTTTACGGAGGCAATACAGCCACGTCGGAATGGGAGTTTTTGACCGGAAACACACAGGCGTTTTTGCCGTACGGCTCGGTTGCCTATCAGCAGTATATCAAGACCAAGGCACACAGCCTTGTGGATATAATGAACGAAAACGGATATACCACGGTTGCAATGCACCCATATCCTTCTACAGGCTGGAGACGAAACGTGGTTTACGATATCTTTGGATTTGACGAAATGTATTTCCAGGATGAGCTGTCAAAGGACGGAAAGATTCGCGGACTTGTAAGCGACTCTACGTTTTTTAAAGACATAACACAGCGCTTTGAAAACAAAAAATCGGGAGAGAAGCTGTTTACCTTTGCCATTACCATGCAGAATCACGGCGGATATGAATATGGCAATTTTCCATCCGAGGTAACAGTAGAGGGCGTGGATATCCTTAGCGTAAATCAGTATCTCACTCTTCTCAACAAGAGCGATGATGCACTCAGAGAGCTTATTTCGTATTTTGAAAGCTATGAAGAGGATACGATGATAGTTATGTTCGGTGACCATTTCCCTGCAATAGGCGGTCAGTTCTATACTCACGTTATGGGGGACTACGCCAATACGTACGAGGGTACAATGGCAAAATATACAGTGCCGTATATGATATGGACTAACTACGACATTGAGGAAGAAGAAGGAGAGCTTACCAGTCTCAACTTCTTATCGTCCATTGTGTTGGAAAAAGCGGGAATCGGATTTAATCCGTACTTCGCATACCTCAATGACCTGAGACAAAGAATGCCTGCAATCAGCTTCTTTGCATATTATTCTGAAGAAAAGGGCGGACTTAAAAGACCGTCCGAGGCAAGCGGTAAAGAGCTTGACCTGATAAACGAGTATAAGACAGTACAGTACAACAATATATTCAGGTGAAGGTGAACTTCCTGATAGGAAAAAGCACTTGGAAACATATTTAAAGGAGTGAAGACGATCTTCACTCCTTTGATATTTTGACTGCTTCTTTGGAAAACCTTCTGTACTCCGAGGGGGAGCAGTTTTTAAGTGATTTGAAAACTCTGTTGAAATAGGATACCGAGGAAAAGCCGTTTTCCAACGCCGTTTCCAGAATGCTCTTGTCGGTCTCGGACAGCATTTCTTCAGCGTGGGATATTCTCACCGTATTCAGATAGTCCGTAAAGCCCATATTGAGCGTGTTTTTGAAAAGCCTGCAAAAATAGTAATTGCTCATACCTACAGTTTCGCATACGTCTGCAAGCGATATATCGTATTTGTAGTTGTCGGATATGAATTCCAGTGCCGTCATTAGCTTTTTGGCTTTTTTGCGATCGATACCTTGGCTTTCATCCACGATGAATTTACATTTATACAGCGACGCCATAAGACCGTATACCCCTGAGGTAAGATACATCATTCGCGACGGCTCTTCGTCCTTTGCATGATTGAATAGAAATTCACAGTATTGGTTCACTTCTGCGTTGCGGAAGATCTCTATTTGCCGTCCTTTTGAATTTGATATTATACTCAGATACATATCTACACTGTGTGAGCTCTTTTTGAACGCATCTGCCTTGAACTGTATAAGACCGTATTTCATATTTCCCGTGCTTGCCGCAAAAGTGGCGTGCGCGACGTTTGAATTGATACACACCACGTCACCCGGTTGTGCAATATATTCGCTTCCGTCGGATAATCTTGTACCGAATTCGCCGGAAAATATGTACAACAGCTCCAGCTCGCTGTGTATGTGGAGACTTGCATAAGGCGTCCCTTTTTTTACGTAGTTGTCTGAATGTCCTTCGTTGACCTTCAGCGGTATGCCGTCGATGTTGGGAATGACCTTTTCAAACAGAACAGTTTCTCTCATATGACAATATTTTATCTTTCACCTTGTAAAATTACTCTATGAAAGATTATTACACAACTTGTTGGTTTTGTCAATATGCGAGCAAAATTAAATTATTTTATTTTACCGTTTAAGGTTGACATTTGCACCCGCAGAGAATATAATTGTAATATAAATTTTGTTTCAGGGCGAGGCGAAAATCCTCACCGGCAGTCATAGTCTGCGAGCTGATAGCTGAATCGGTGAAATTCCGATACCGACGGTAAAGTCCGGATGAAAGAAACGAAAGAGGGGAACGACAATTTTGATTGGTGGGATCTACTTCAGCCCCCTCGGCTTCACGTCCTGAAGGGAGGTAAATTATGAAAACGTCACCAACAAGAAAAATTGTAGTCACAGGACTCCTTGCGGCACTATCAAGTGTTTTGATGTATTTGAACTTTGCACTGCCAATAGCTCCGTCGTATCTGAAAATTGATTTTTCTGATTTTCCGGCACTCCTTGCCTCCTTTGCGGTGGGACCTGTCAGCGGCTTCGCTGTGTGCCTTGTAAAGAACCTTGTCAGTCTTCCTGCTTCTACTACAGGCTTTGTGGGAGAGCTTTCCAACTTCCTTCTCAGCTCAACCTTTGTTGTTTTGGCAGGACTTTATTACAGAAACCACAAGACTAAAAAGGGCGCCCTTGCGGCATCGCTTATGGGAGCTGTTTCGATGGCTTTGGTTGCAATCGTGACAAACTATTTCCTTGTTTATCCTGCGTATTCAAGGATAATGCCCATTGACGTGATAATCGGAATGTCCTCAAAGCTGATTCCTTGGGTAGACAGTGTATTCAAGGTGGTTATTGTGTTTAACTTCCCATTTACCTTGCTCAAAGGCATTCTCAACGTAATTCTTACTTTTGTAATTTATAAGCGTATATCTCCCATAATACAAGGAAAACGATAATGGAAAATATATTTTACGGCAAAAACAGAAGGACTTTTATTTGTATATACCTGGTTTTGCTTATAGCCTGGCTGACCTTTATTTTCTACAATTCAATAGCTAACGGAATTAAATCCAGCCAGCAGAGCAGTAAGGTGGCGGAATTCCTGCAGATGATTATTCGTAATTTTGATCCCGAGGCTATGGTGGATGTTGCATTTGTGCGTACAACAGCGCATTTTATTGAGTTTTTTGTCCTCGGCGCACTCTATTACGTAGGCTCATTTTTTATAAAAACGTCACGTGTCTCTTTATTTATTCATTCGCTTTCTCTTTCTTTGTTTACTGCTTTTGCAGACGAAACTATCCAGATGTTTTCAAGTGGCAGAGGCTCGGAGGTCAAGGACGTCTGGACGGATTTTTTGGGTGCCGTTGCAGCGCATATCATTATTTTTGCAATATATTATTCTTATAAGCATTTTAAGACCGCCTCACGTTGAGACGGTTTAAATATTGCATTTTCTGTAAAAGTGTGGTAAAATCAATATTTGGAAGGAGAAACGAAAATGGACGTAAAAATAAGAGTGCTCGGTGACAGCGATTTTGAAGAAGCATCGAGAATGATCTTTCATACCTTCTATAAATATATTATGCCCACCTATACAATGGAAGGAATAGAGTTTTTCAGGGACACTACCTCTGCTATGTCCTTCAAAATGAACACCTACGACGGAAGCGTCACTTTGTACGGCGCCTTTGATGGCGACGTGCTTTGCGGTGTTTTGGGATGCCGCGGCGCTAACCACATATGTCTTTTCTTTACTCACAGAGATTATATAGGCAAGGGAATAGGAAAACAGCTTTTTGCTCATTTTATGTCCTACACGGACTCATCGCTTCCCGTCACGGTCAATGCCAGCGACTACGGTATTCCGATTTATGAAAGGCTTGGCTTTGAGGTTGTAGGGGAGAGATACGAGGACCACGGCACTGTACATACGCCTATGAGGTTGAAAAAATAATGAATAGAGAATATACTGTTTTACCTGCTTTTTATGATGAACTTAATTCCGACGTGAACTACGAGGAGTACGCCGATTATCTTTGTGGGCACTTTGACGTGCACTCGGCAACACTGCTTGATTTGGGGTGCGGAACAGGTGACCTGTCACATATACTTGCCAAAAGGGGAGCGACGGTCATCGGTCTTGATGCCTCCTCGGAAATGCTTACTCTGGCAAGCCATAAAGCCGAAAAAAAGAGATTGAACGTATTTTACACCTGCCAGGATATGACATCCTTTTCAACAGGGCACGTTTACGATGCGGTCATTTCCACCTTTGATTGCCTGAACTACCTGCTTACCAAGGCAGACCTTGTAAGAACATTTTGCTGTGTTGCAAAGGAGCTGAAGGAAGGCGGAGTATTTCTCTTTGATATGAACACGGAATACAAGTTTAAAAACGTTTATGCCGACAACAGCTACGTGCTTGAATCGGATAAGGTTTTTTGTGCCTGGGAAAACTACTACGACGAAAAGAGCAAAAAATGTGATTTTTATATAAATCTGTTTGCCGAGGAAAAGGGCTTGTACCGACGCTACAGCGAAGAGCAAACGGAGCGTATGTTCACTCTTGAGGAAATCAAGACCTCGCTTAACCGTGCAGGATTGACGCTTGTCTCGGTGTCCTCGGACTTTAACGGTACAGCTGTAACCGATACCACGGAAAGATACTATTTTACCGCGTGTCGCAAAACGGCGGGTTCCTTAAAAAATTAGCTTTTGATTTTACAGGAGATAAAAATGAATGATTCTAAAATAACGCGTTTTATTACCTCGGACGGCTCTGCAAGACTGATTTTTGCCGATACTACCGAAATTGTCAACACGGCTCATACGCACCATATGACAACACCCACAGCAACAGCCACCTTGGGCAGAGCGCTTACTGCCGCTTCGCTTATGGGCTGTCTTATGAAAAACCCAACCGACTCACTTACCTTTCAGCTTAAAGGAAACGGACCTGCAGGTACGGTAACGTGTGTGTCGGACTATTCGGGAAACGTCAGAGGATATATGGAGAATCCCGCAGTTGACCTACCCCTTAAGCCCAACGGAAAGCTTGACGTTGGAGGAGCAGTGGGAGAAGGATATCTTTGCATTGTTCGTGACCTCGGCACCGGAGAGCCTTACGTTGGAATGTCGGAGCTTGTCAGCGGAGAAATAGCAGAGGATGTAACGGCTTACTATGCAAATAGCGAGCAAACACCGTCAGCTTGTGCTCTTGGTGTTCTTGTTGAGCGCGACTATACCTGCCGTGTTGCAGGAGGATTTATTCTTCAGCTTCTTCCCGGTGCGGATGAAGGAGTGGTTGACAAGCTTGAAGCTAATATGACGCTTATTAATTCCGTAACCGAGCTTATGGACAGGGGACATGGAGCCGAAAAATTTGCAGAACTTGTTTTCAACGGTATAGAATATGAAGAATTTGACACAATAGATATATCGTTCAAATGTACTTGCTCCAAGGAGAAATACGAAAAGGGTCTTATCAGTCTGGGAAGAGACGAGGTAAAGTCTATGATCGATGACGCCCAGCCTATTGAAACCGTTTGCAGATTCTGCAAAAACAAATATATATTCTCGCTTGAAGAGCTTGAAAGCATACTTAATAAAACTGCTGAATAAAAAGGAGAGACTATGAAAAAGAACGCTGTAATAGGTCAGTCAGGCGGTCCTACCGCTGCTATCAACGCCACACTTTCCGGAGTTGTCAGAGAGCTTAAAGCGTCGGATAAGGTAGATACCGTTTACGGAATGCTCAACGGAATAGAAGGCTTTATGAAAGAGGAGTTTTGCAACCTTTCAAAGCTGCTTTTCACAGAAAACGATTTTGTAAGACTTGAAAAAACACCTGCCGCCGCACTTGGTTCGTGCCGTCTTAAGCTGCCGTCGGAAACTTCAGAAAAGGAAGAGGACGTGGAGATGTACAACAAAATATTTGAAATTCTCCAGCGTCATAACATCGGATATTTCTTCTATATCGGCGGAAACGATTCAATGGACACCATCCGTAAGCTGTCGGCGTATGCCAAGAAGCTTAATTCCGATATTCGTTTTGTGGGAGTACCCAAGACAATAGACAACGACCTTGCCTGCACAGACCACACACCCGGTTACGGCTCTGCGGCAAAATACGTTGCAACATCCCTTGCAGAGATACTTCGTGATACTGCAGTGTATAAGATAAAGGCTGTAACTATCGTTGAGATAATGGGACGTGATGCAGGCTGGCTCACAGCTTCTGCGGCACTTGCACGACCCGACCTTGTATATTTGCCCGAGGTGGATTTCAGCATTGATGAATTTCTTGAGGATATAAAGGCGGAATTTGAAAAGAAGCCCAACGTTGTTGTTGCAGTATCCGAGGGTATACGTGATAAAAACGGAAGATATATCAGCGAGGACGGAAGCAAAACAGATGCCTTCGGTCACAAACAGCTGTCGGGTACAGGCAGAGTTCTTGAAAGCTTACTCAAAGAAAAGCTTGGCTGTAAGGCAAGAACTGTAGAGCTCAGCATCCTTCAAAGATGCGCAGCTCACATTGCATCGGGCACCGACATAGAAGAATCTGTCAAGATTGGCTCTTTTGGTGCAAGACTTGCCCTTGAGGGAGAAACAGGCTGTATGGCTACTTTTGTAAGAACCTCTACAAAGCCATATTCCTGCAATTGCCAGAAGGCAGAGCTTGATTCGGTTGCCAACGTTGTAAGACAGGTACCCCGTGAGTTCATCAACGAACGCGGAAACCACGTTACCACAGAGTGCATAGAGTGGATTCGTCCTCTTGTTCTTGGCGAGAGCATTCCCGAATTTGAGAACGGTCTTCCCGTACAGTTTATAATATAAGATTCGATAGGATTTGAAAATTAATTTTCAAATCCTATTGACTTTTTTTAATCTTTGTTCTATATTTGTCTTGGATAAAATACTTTTTTGTGAGGTGCTTTATGTTTCGCTTGAAGAGCAATACGCGCATTGATATTATGCTGGTAATAACGCTGTTTTTACCAGTATTCTGGGAACAGCTTGCATCCATAGTCCTTGCTATGATATCAAGCATAATCTCCACAAATATCGACACCAGCTTCCTCAATGCCACCTCTCTTGTAGGAAGCGTGTTCGGGCCGTTTACGACTCTCTACGGCTGTGTTGCTTCAGGCTCGGCTATACTTATAAGTCAGTATATCGGTGCAGAGGACGAGGAACGCTCGAGAAGTCTGTTTTCAACCTCAATGCTGATTGGAACTCTCATCTCCGTTTTGATTTCCGTTGTCGTCGTACTGTTTCACGACCCCATTCTTCGTTCCACTTATCCCGATATGTCAGAGACCTTCTTTAAAAATGCAAACGTTTACTCTATATTTTACGCTATAACTCTGCCTATGGGATTTTTCCGCAGCAATATGATAGGTATTCTCAGGGGATGCCTCAATACAAAGGGTCCTCTTTACATATCTCTTTTTGGAGGAATAGTCGATATTGCTCTTAAGTGGCTGCTTATGGTCGTTTTTGAAATGGGAATTGTGGGTCTTGGTCTTGCCAGTGTCCTCACAAACCTGTTCTTTACGTTGATATGTGCCGTTATAATCGGCAAAACAGGCAACTTCAAAGGCTGCATCAAGGATACCTTCAAGCTTTATCGCGGTGACGTTGCCGTCGAGGTGATAAAGATAGGTGCAGTAATGTGTGCACAGTCCTTTGTAGTGTCTATAGGCGGTCTTGTACTCAGTAAAATATTCTCGTCAATGGGAGATGACCACGTTTCAGCCTTTAGTATCACTACCTCGGTAGAATCTATCATACATCTTGTCCCTCTCGCTCTTGCCTACGTTGTGCAAATACTTGCAGGTAAATACACAGGTGCAGGAGAGAAAAAGCAGGCACTAAGCGTTTCCGTGTGGGTTACAGCGGCATCCACTGTTATACATATTGCATTGTCGCTGATTGCCTTTCTGTTTGCAAAACAGCTTGTGGGAATGTACACAAGTAACGAAAACGTAATAGGAATTGCCACCGAGACGCTCAAAATAGGACTTTTAATAATGCCTATCGGCTGGTCGGGAGGTAACGTACTTCCCGCAGGTATCAGAGGTATGGGCAACGTAAAATTTCCTGCTCTTATACTGATACTGTCCCTTTGGCTATACAAAATACCTGCTACGTGGTACGTTTGCTCCGTGCTCAACAAGGGTGCACAGGGCAGAATGTTCGTCTATGCAATAGAGTTTGCAGTATATACGCTTTGTTTTATCGGCTATACTGTTTATGCAGCTTCAAAGATAAAAAAGGATTCTTGTGAAAAACAGTAATATAGTTTTGTTATTCCGTAAAATAATTGTAGAAATTATCACGAGCAATATGCTATAATTCTAAAAGCGGAGAGCCTCCGCCGGCAATGCTCGCCTACCGTAACTTTAGAGTGTACCCTAACAAAATAAAACGGCGAGGTTGATTTAATGCAATTTCCCGGTACATAAAAAAGCGGAGAGCCTCCGCTAGCAAATCTCGCCTATCGTAACTTTAGAGTGTACCCTAACAAAATAAAACGGCGGGGTTGATTTAATGCAATTTCCCATTATATAAAAAGGAGCGACAATGAATATAAAAGAATTTCTTCGCGATAACCCTGTTTTTTGGTCAAGACTCGGTTTTGCATACGACCCTCCATTGAGAGACGAAAACGGAGAGCTGATAGTATTTAACTCCACCCTTGAAAAATACGGAAACTATCACCGTTCCTTTTCCAAAATCGGTGTAAATCTCCACACAAGTATACTTCCTTCGGGCTGGACCGCCGTTGACGAGTACGATTACTCTCTTACCGACAAAGTTGTCGAGGAGGTTTTTCGTAATAATCCCAACGCATACTACATTCCTCGCATAAAGCTTAACGTTCCAATAGATTGGTGCCGTGAGAATCCCGAGGAAGTATTCGTTTATTATAAAGGTCCCAAGACAGCAGATGAAATTCGCAATGCAGTTGGCACCCCACGACATGACTACATAGGCTACGAAGCCCCAAACGGATATTATGCCGCAGGTGAATTCAAGGACACAAGAGCGAACGTTGGCGGTGTTATTGCACGTCAAAGCTTCTCGTCGAAGAAGTGGCTTCACGACGCCGGAGAAGCGCTGACAAAGATTATCGACCGCCTTGAAAATGGAAAATTCGGTGACAGAATACTTGGCTACCACGTAGCCTACGGAACAAGCGGAGAAACGGTACTGTGGGGGCGTGTTTCCAATAAATACGGCGATTGGGGAATAACTAATAAACGTGAGTTTTATAACTGGGCTGTAAAAAAATACGGCAGTGTAGAGAAGGTTGAAACGGAGTGGGGGATAAACGGAATTACTCCCGAAGATATGCCCATCCCCGAGCCTGACCGCAGAGGTGCCGACAGCTCTTGTCTCGAAAGCTTTGTAAGAGCAGGGGACAGGCATGCCATTGACTACGATATGTTCATGTCCGACGTAAACGCTAATGCTCTTGAATACTTTGGTAAAATAATAAAAGAAAAAACAGGCAAGCCTGTGGGGGCATTTCACGGGTATTATCTCCACGTTGACAATGCCGCTTACACAGGGCATCTTGCGTTGGAGAGACTTCTTGATTCTCCCTACGTTGACTTTTTTGCCGCTCCCAAATCCTACTACAGATGTAAGGCAGGTGAGCCGGGAGGTGAGCTTTGCCCCGCACAATCTGTCAATCTGAAAAAGCTGTGGCTCGATGAGCTTGACAACAGAACGCACCTGGACTCTCTTGATAACCGTCCCAACTATTCCGAGGACGAAACCGAATGGGAGTCAAAGGGAATGAGAGATACCAAGTCGGTTTTCTGGAGAGAGTACGCAAAAAACCTCTCTCACGACTCGGGCTTCTGGTGGATGGACCTTGGTGGAGGCTGGTTTGATGACGGTGAGGTCATGGCTGAATTTGAAACCCTTGCACAGCTCAACCGTGAACTGAGAAAAACTCCCCACACAAGCACATCGGACGTGCTTATAGTTACAGATGAACGCTCAGCCCTTTATATGAGAGCGAACCGAGATATGAGGTGCGGCTTTGCCGAGGACTTTATTGCCGAGGCAAGAATGACGGGTGCACTTGTTGATACCTACCGAGCAAAAGACCTTTTTGAAATAGATTTGTCAAAGTACAAGCTTGTTGTTTTCGCGTACAACACCTATGCCGACAGCGATTACTTTCAAAGGGTTCTTCCCATGCTTTCACACGCAACGGTAATGTTCAATTACGCGCCATCTGTCTGGACGGAAAAAGGCTATTGTCTTGATAACGTGGAAAAAATTACAGGATATAAGGTAGTGCCTTGCGACAATCCCAACAATTACGATTTTCCTCAGCTAAGAGCAGTGGGCGAGAGCAAATACGTTCTCAACACAAAGCCCTATATGAAGCACAACGAGCTTCGCGAAATAATGAAGAGAGCCGGATGCCATATTTATACCGAAGCGGAAGGTGTGACTGTCTACGGTGACAACCGCTTTATAGGAATCTTCAATTCAACCCCTGCCAATCTCACCGTTAGATTTCCCGACGTTCGCAAGGGCGTTGACGTAATCTGTAAAACCGAGTTTTGCGGCAGTACTTACAATTACACTTGTGAAGCAAACGGGGCATGCTTTATCAGATTCGTTTAGCCTACGCACAAAACCTAAATACAAATAACGTGGATGTAAAAAAATTTACATCCACGTTTTGACTTTATATACAAGGGATTTGCATTAAACGAACTTCGCTGTTGTATGCGTTACGATAGGCGAGCATTGCCTGCGGTTGCTGACCGCTTTTTTATTTATAGGAAATTTCTCTATTATTACGCTCTCGCCGTTTTGCTTTTTTGAACATATGCAAAGGTTACGATAGGCGAGCATTGTCTGCGGTCGCTGACCGCTTAACAGCATTTTCTATATCGGCTACCATGTATAATGAACCGTATGCGATTACGGCTCCACAGGTGTTTGCCTTTTCCATAGCAAGTGCAACACCGTCCTCAACGGTTTGACAGGGGGTTGCATTTACTCCAAGTGTCCTTAGATATTCAGCCAGCTTATCGGAGGTAAGTGCTCTGGGATTTGGAGGGGTAACAGTGATAAATTCGTCGGCAATATCTGCCATTTCCCGATACATACTGTCATAGTCTTTGTCTGCAAGCACACCCGTGAGAACTATAATAGGTCTGTTTTTAATATAGCTTTTAACGTTCTTTACAAGGGATTCAATGCATTGAGGGTTGTGACCTCCGTCAACAACAAACAGGGGAGAACGGCACACAATTTCAAATCTGCCCTGCCACACTGCACTCTCAAGACCGTCTCTCAGTGCTTCATCGGTTATTTTATAGCCCTTGTTACGTAATACCTCTGTGAGAGTCAGAACGGTTGCCACGTTTTTTAACTGGTGCTCACCTAACAGCGGAAGCTTAATTTCTTTGAGATTTTTCCAGTCAAATGATTGGTATTCCAGTGTCGCTTCAATAGGCACAACTGCATCGAAATCAGCCTTCACAAGCCGAGCATTTACTTCATTGCACCTTTCTTCTATAACGGTCTCTACCTCGGTATTTGAGCGGTACAGAACGACTGTTGAGTTACTCTTTATTATCTTTGACTTGGTTTGGGCTATTTTTTCAAGTGTGTCTCCGAGAAAATCCGTATGGTCTAATCCTATATTGGTAATGACCGAGGCGACGGGAGGCTCAATTACGTTTGTTGAGTCAAGCTCTCCACCCATACCAACCT
Organism: Eubacteriales bacterium; assembly: GCA_045531285.1. Classification (GTDB taxonomy): domain Bacteria; phylum Bacillota; class Clostridia; order Oscillospirales; family SIG627; genus RGIG6353. Next base: position 11,386 of record JAZSDT010000107.1, on the reverse strand, counting down.
CGAGACATACAATATCACAGCGGTGACGGTAAAAGTATTCAAAAGCGATACAGGTGACAAGCTCAAATTCCGTAGGCTTATCCTCCATTGACTCTGCAAGAGGCTTAACAAAATCGGTTATTTCGGCAAGCTCTTGGTTGGAAATGTTTACTCCGTCTACCCTCATTCTTTCGTTGAATTCAAAGATGTACGGCGAGGTGTAAAGTCCGACTTTATACCCTGATTTCAGAAGTACGTTTGCTGTCATTGATGCGGTAGAGCCTTTTCCGTTTGTTCCTGCTATGTGTATGAATTTCAGCTTCTTTTCGGGATTGTTCATCAGAGCAAGAAGCTGTTCTGTTCTTTCCAAACCCGGCTTACTGCCCTTCCAACAAACAGAATGAATGTATTCAAGTGCTTCTTCGTAGGTCATATTTACCTCCCGAGGCTTTTAAAGCCGGATATCAGATTTTTGAAATTTTTGTTTCTGTACAACAGACACATTATGGTTATTTCTACTGTTGCAACGGCAAAATACAACGGTATTCTCCATAGTATTGCCATGCCGTAAAAGGTGTACAGCCCTATGGACTTGATTATTACAGAACCGATAAGGTGAGCAAGGACACCGGATGTAGCAATCTGAGCATATCCTTGTTTTTTTACTATATGTCGGGAAACAAAGCCCGATATTGCACCTATTGATATTGCTCCCAGTGTAACGATAAAGTTTGGCGGGTATATCTGTGATGAAAGCAGATAGCTTATAAGGTCTGTGGCACAGCCCACCAGTGCACCTACAATCGGACCGAAGCAAATTCCCGACAGGATTATCGGAAAATTCTCGAACGTGATTCTGAAAAGACCGCCGCCAAAGTTCATAAAATTCTTGCAGAAAATGCCGATAATGACACTCATTGCGGTAAAGGTTGCCGCACAGGTCAACTCCTTTACACTGATAAGCTTAAATTGTTTTTTTGACATAAAAATACCTCCTTAAAGTAAGCTACCATTAAGGAGGCAAAAAGAGTCTCTTTAATTGTAGCAGCGGGATGCGAGCCAAACTACCGCGGAAAACCTTCGTCAAATCGGCAACTCCCCGTCCGATAAGCACTTTACGCAGTTGACTCTACTCTGCATATGATAAATATATCATATCCGAGGTGTTTTGTCAATATTTGGGAACAAAATCACGTTGCTTTCGTCTAAGTGACAAAAGGAGGAAAAATATATGAAAAAAATATTGTTTATATTGCTTTGCACAATTTTTCTTACCGCCTGCAAGGATGAAGTCATAACCTGTTACGTGGCAACTCCCGAGACCTTGGAGACCGCAGTTTTTGTAACCGACATAGTTGATGCAACAAAAACAGGGGATATTGATTGCTCGGATGCGGAGGAACCGTTTTACAGTGACGGTGAGTACACCTATATTTTCAGCTGTATCAAGAGTCAGCACGTGACGGTATATTATTCCGACGGGACAAGCGAAAACGTGGTAGATGCCCTTGACAGCGGAAGGATAGGAATTAAAGAGCTGGACCGCTTTGGAATAGACTATTTCAAGGACTGCTACGTTCCCGAAAGCAATGATAACGTAATAGAGCATGAAGACACAGTGTACTGCGGAAATACGCTTACAACCATAAAATATAAAGGAATCGATACAAGCCTGGAAAAAACCTTTGCCGGAAGCGATTCTGTGGCTATAACCGATTTGTTGAGATTCCTTGATTACAAAGACGACGTATGCAAATGCCTGCCCGACTATACCTTTGAAACGGAGTTTGGTACATACGGCGTAAATATGTCTGAGGGATATGCAAGGCACGAAGGAAAACAAGTATCGTTGACACAGGAACAAATAAGTGAAATAGGTGCAATTATAGACAGACAATGGGCGGAATAAATCCGCCCATTGTTTATATGTCTATGCTTATTGTATTGACGTAAAATCGTTCTTTGTTGTGGTCATTACTACCAGCGTCTTTGTGTGGCTGACTCCGTTAATGCTTTTTACAAAATTGATAAGCTGTTCAAGAGACTTACTTGATGACGTAATGCCCTTTAGCATATAGTCATAGTCACCGGTTACGTAATGGCACTCGATTATTTCTTCATTTTGAGAAATCACTTCACGGAAGTTTTCGTCAAATTTGGGATGCTCAAGACTTACCGAGATAAAGACCGTAATGCCCTTGCCGATTTTTTCGTTGTCAACAATGGTAGTATACTTTACTATAACCCCCGAAGATTCAAGCTTTTTGATACGTTCAAGCACTGCCGAGGTTGACAGATTGATTTTATCGCCTATGGCTGTTGCGTTCATTCTTGAGTTTTCCTTGAGACAGGATAGAATCTTTATATCTATATTATCCATTTTTATTTCCTTTTAAAAGTTTTTTAATAAGTACGATAGCATAGTGTACAACCAGACCTACGGCAATGGCTACAACAAGGTCAAATACCACTGTGAGAACAAATGTAAGTACCAAAACGAGAGTGTCTGTTATGGGATGACTTTTAACTATTTTTACAAACTCGCGCCATTCGCTCATATTGTATGCAACAACAAAAAGTATTGCCGCAATGGTTGGCATCGGGATCAGGGAAGCGTAGGGCATAAAGATTGCAAGAACGCCAAGGAGTACAACTGCATGTACCATACCGGCAACAGGTGTTCTTCCGCCGTTTTTGATATTTGCCGCCGTACGAGCTATAGCTCCTGTTGCGGGGATTCCTCCAAAAAGTGCCGAGCCGATGTTTCCGACACCCTGTGCTACCAGCTCCATATTGGAATTGTGCTTAGCACCTATCATTTTGTCTGCAACAACACAGGAGAGAAGCGATTCAACCGCGGCAAGCACTGCAATAGTAACGGCGTCGGGAATAAGACCGACTATATCGACCTTGCTGAAATCGGGCAGTGAGAATTTAGGCAACGTCAATGGCATATCGGGATAAAGAGAGCCTATGGTATTAACGTCAAGTGAAAGAAATTTGACTGCCAGGGACATAAGTATAACTGCAATGAGGGAGGCAGGAACCTTTGGAAGAAGCTTTGGAAGTAATATGAGTACAACCAGTGACAAAGCTCCCACAATTACTGCCGTAAGGTTTACTGTAGAGAAGGTTGCAATTACCTCTGCAACTTTTTCCATAGTTTCCACAGGAGAGTGAGTAAAGGTAAGTCCAAAAAAGTCCTTTAACTGACCGATGAGAATGGTAACGGCGATACCTGCCGTAAAGCCGACCGTTATAGATTGCGGAATAAAACGTATGAGACCGCCGAGTCTGAGAAGGCCCATAAGTATCAATACGGCACCTGCCATGAGAGTGGCTATGACAAGCCCGTCCATTCCCTTGGTTGCAACAATACCTGCTACGATTCCTGCAAAAGCGGCTGTAGGACCTGCTATCTGAACGCGGCTGCCGCCCAAGAACGAGATAATAAAGCCCGCTACGATGGCTGTGTAAAGACCTATTTGAGGACCGACTCCCGAAGCAATTGCAAGAGCAATTGACAGCGGAAGCGCAATTATCGCTACGATGATACCTGCTACAAGGTCTTTTACAAGCTGTTGCTTGGAATAGGTTTTCATACATTTAAAAAATTCGGGGATAAAAGTATTCAAAGAAAGCACCTCTTTTGTTGTTAATTATTTAAGATCGTCATAGTAATATGCATTAGTGCAGGCACGTTTTCCCTCGCGGTCGATAACGGTAAGCCTGAACCATTTGAAATCATAATCGGTTTTGAAAGTTGCCTCTGTAACCGTCTCGCCCTTGGGCGCGTTTTCCGCAAATGCGAGCCTTACGTCATATGTGATAGTAATACGGGCAGCAGGAGAGCATTTGATATGTACCTCTCCGTTGTCCCAGGTCAGCTCGTATATCTCGGGAGCCTCGGATGCATAGAAATTGCCTTGTATAAGCGCCTTTGTGACGTCTGAGTAGGCGAGGCTGTCCGCCTTTATCATAGTGAACGCCCAGCCTGAGTCACAACATGGCGAGCCCACTTCTGCACGGTTATGATTATCGTCTGTGCCGATGCAGTATATTTTCTTTCCGTTGCGTAGCAGATCCTCGTAGACACGGGGATTGTTATCATCGTAGCCCACACAGATGCACCCTCCGTTGAACATTTCAACGGCGTGCATCCCGTCGTAGTTAACGTAGTCGGAATATTCCTCAAGAGACCAGGTGGGATGGTTGTAGGTAACAAAGTAGCCTGCCTCGTTGCCTTTTTTCATCATGTCGCTGATGCCTTCGGGTGAATAGACAGTCTTGTAGTTACCGCAGTTGTATTTAACAACGTCGGCGTGTCTGTTGAAAAATACTGTGTTGTACAAAAATGGCATTGTAATGTTGTCAGGGTCCAGGGCAATAAAACAGATGTGACAGGTCTTGTGGTAACCGATGCTGTTATCGGGACAGGTCACGTCGGCTTCAAAGCCGTTTAGCGCAAGAAAGCCCTCGTCGTTCAGTTCGGGGTGGGGAACAAGAACGCTGTGGTCGGTATATGCCACTACGGAATATCCCATATTCTTGTATATTTCTTTTATCTCTGCGGGGGTTTTACATCCGTCGGAGACTGTGGTATGGCAATGGAGATTTGCCTTGTAAAAGCTTCCTCCTTCTGAAAGAAGATGTTTTTTCATAAGTTGCCTCCTGTTATTTTTTGCCAACGTTTATTTTAACACTGTATAGTGAAATTTTCAAGATATTTTTTCGTAAAATGTTTGGAAAGATAAAAATGTTCAATATTTTCTTGTTCAATGTCGCAACAATCCTTGATTTTTGCATTTGTATTGTGTTATACTATAAAAAACGATGAACGTTGCAGCTTATAGTTGTACCGTGGGGCGAAGGACACGTTGACTACCCAAGATTTATCGCGAAGCTTCGTGAGGTTGGCTACGACGGTGCTCTTACTATAGAAAGAGAAATAACAGGCGAACAGCAAAGGCTTGACATCTTGGCAGGCAAAAAATATCTTGAATCCATTATAAATAACATATAAGGAGAAAAAATTATGTTAAAGTATGCAATTATTGGCTTCGGCGGACTTGGTAAGGTTCATTTCAGAGCTTACCCCGAGGTTAAAGAAAAGTCCTGCACAGAGGTTCAGCTTGTAGCCCTTTGTGACATTCGCGAGAGTGTATTTACAGAACAGACAGCTACAAATCTGGGCGACAGCAACGTAGACCTCGACCTTTCAAAATTCAATCGTTACAACAGCGTTGACGACCTTCTTGCAAATGAAGAGCTTGACTTTGTTGTAACAGCACTTCCTACATACCTTCACGAGCAGGTTGCCGTTAAGGTAATGAAGAAGGGAATCCACGTATTCTCGGAAAAGCCTATGGCTATCAATTACGAGCAGGCTGAAAATATGCTCAAGACCTCTAAGGAAATGAACGTTAAGCTTATGATAGGTCAGTGCTGTCGTTACGAGCCTAAGTATCAGCTTCTCAAGGAGTTTGTTGACACAGGTAAATACGGTAAGCTTTTGAGAGCGGATTTCTTCCGTCTGTCTCCCACTCCTATCTGGTCTTGGGAAAATTGGTTCCTTGACGGAAAGAAGAGCGGCGGTGCGGCTCTTGACCTTCACGTTCACGACGTTGATATTATCAACTACATCCTCGGTATGCCCAAGTCTGTTATATCATTTGCAACAAACTACAAGACAGAGCACGACTCCATTGTTACACGCTACGAATACGACGGAGTTGTTATCACTTGTACAGGTGAATGGGGCTGTCCCTCTAACTCTTATCCCTTCAACTCGGGCTTCTTTGCTAAGTTTGAAAAGGCTACCGTTGAAATGAAGGCAGGCAAGTTTATGATCTACACAGAGGACGGCGAAAAGATAGAGCAGCCTCTTGAAAAGACAAATAGCTATGCCGACGAGGTTATCGACCTTGTTGATTGCATTGTAAACAACAAGACATCTGCTATTAACCCTGCTGACAGTGTATTCAACACAACAAGAATCGCTCTTGCTGAAAAGGAATCTGCTGACAAGGGTGAAAAGGTAACTCTTTAGCGGAGAGCCTCCGCGGGCAATGCTCGCCTATCGCATTTTTGTCTGTGCTTCAACACAGTCCAACGGCGAGGTTGCTTCAAAGAGCTTGTAAAACAAAATCGGAGAGCCTCTGCTGTCAAATCTCTCACCTTGTTAATACGTAAAAACAATCCCCCGACAACATCGGGGGATTAGTTTTTTTATATACGCGGTCACTGACCTATTCAAAATATACGTTTACCTTCAAGTCCTTATGACATTTAGGGCATACAGCGTTGTGCTTTCCTTTTTTTCTTGGGAAACGCAACGTAGCCTTACAGTGAGGACATTTTTTATAAACGTGGTCTTTGTCCTTTATTCTCTCTTTGATTTGTCTGAATTCCTTTAAAGCTTTGTTTTTTAATATGAGAAATTTTGCGTTTTCCTTCTGTCTTGCCGATATGTTTTTTGACAGTATTCTGTAAAGTGTATAAATCAGAATCAGCCACAGCGCAATACTTATACCTGCCGAATGTACGAAGCAGTTCACTATCAGAAGTACAGTATATAAAGCTAACATAAAATAATAGAACTCGTCTATACCGTAACGTCCCATCATAAAGCATTGCAGTTTATATTTAAGCTTGTTCAACGTTTTCACCTCAATATGATTATATACCGATTTTTTGGAAAATCAAGCAAACTTTACAAACGTTTACAAAGAATTAAAGTGCGTGCCAAAAAGACACGCACTTTAACTGTTATGCTTTAGCGATTATCTTATCAAGTGCAGTTGAGATTTCTGTAAAGAACTCATTCATATCGGTTCCTGCACCGGGGAAGAGCTCTGCTGTCATAGGACCGTCATAGTATTTTGCCAGCTTGGGAATAGCTACGTCCCAGTTAACGTCACCCTCAAGAAGCTTACAGAAGGTTCCGCCTGCGTGACATCCGCCGTTTCTCTTGAAGTCCTTGATATGTACCTTTACTATGTACTCGCCAATGATGTCTATCCACCATTCAGCCTCTGAGAACTCAATCATATTACCGATATCAAAGTAAATTCCAACGTTCTTGTCGCCGATTCCGTCTATAACGTACTTGGCATCCATAGGAGATGAGAAGAAGTTGTTCCAAACGTTTTCAAGTCCGACTCTGACACCAGAAGCTGCGATTTCGTCCTTGAGAGACTTGAACACCTCAATTGTGTTTTCAAAGCTCTTCTTGAGACCGATTTCGTTGTCAACACAGGTAACAACAAGAATGCCGTCAGCACCGATGGCACTTGCACATCTGAGCTGTGTTCTGATAACCTTGAGGGCTTCTGCTCTCTTTTCGGGGTTCTCGCTTGCGAAAGCTCCGCAAGACCAGTAAAGACCTGTTGATACACTCTGTACGTCGATTCCGTACTTAGCCTTAAGCGCCTTTACTTCTTCAAGCTGTGCATCTGTTGTTTCGTAGTTGAAGGAGTGCTTGTTTGCTCCCACTGCATCAACGTTAAGCTCCATAGCCTCGAAGCCGTAATCCTTTGCCGCCTTAAAGATTTCCTCGAAGGTCATCTCTGCGGGAAATGCCCATGCGTTAATTGACTTTTTCATAATTCTGATTCCTTTCGGTTAATTTTTTGATATATTGATTATTTTATCAAGTGCATTTTTTGTGTCCGCCATAAATTCATCAAAGGGAGAGTTGCCGGGAGAAACCTCGGCTGTGAGAGGTCCGTCGTAATACTTTGCAATAAGCGGAACAAGTACCTCCCAATTAACGTCACCCTCAAGGAGCTTGCAGAACCTTCCACCCGTATGACATCCACCGTTCCTCTTGTAGTCCTTAATATGTATTTTCAGCGTGTGCTCTCCTATAATGTCTATCCACCACTCGGGGTAAGAGTAGTCCATCATATTTCCTACGTCAAAATACATTCCTACGTTTTTATCATCAATAGCTTCTATGAGAAGCTTGAAGTCGATAGGGGAGGTAAAAAAGTTGTTTCCAACGTTTTCAATTCCTACTTTTACACCGTATCCTGCTATTTCCTCTTTAAGCGACTTGAAAGTCGCGACTGTATTTTCAAAGCTTTTTTCCAGTCCTGCACTCTTATCGGGTGACGCGACTACAAGTATAGTATCGGCGCCGATGGCGCTTGCACATCTGAGCTGTGTTCTGAGAACCTTTATTGCTTCGGCTCTTTTATCGCCGTCGCTGTCTGCAAAGGTGCCACAGGTCCAGTAGAGTCCTGTTGAAACGCTCTGCACGTCAATGCCGTATTTCTCCTTAAGTGCCTTTACTTCTTCGAGCTGTGCATCTGTTGTTTCGTAGTTGAAGGAGTGCTTGTTTGCTCCCACTGCATCAACGTTAAGCTCCATGGCCTCGAAGCCGTAGTCCTTTGCCATCTTAAAGATTTCCTCAAAGGTCATCTCTGCGGGGAATGCCCATGCGTTAATTGACGTCTTCATACTTCAACCTCCAAGCTTCGACATGGCGATTATTTCGTCAAGAGCTCTGCTGAGCTTAGGATAAAACTCGTCGGCATCTCTGCTTCCCTGTGAAAGCTCGGCAGTAAGCGGCCCGTCGTAATATTTGGCAAGCTTGGGAATAGCCGACTTCCAGTCAAGGTCACCCTCAAGTAGATCGCAAAAGCTTCCGCCCGAGCGATAACCGTTGGCGCGTTTGAAATCCTTCACGTGTACCTTTACAACGTACTTTCCAACAGCATCTACCCACCAATCAGTATCGGCGAACTCAACCATATTACCCAGGTCAAAATAAAGACCCACGTTTTCGTCGTCAATGCCGTCGAGAACGTATTGGATATCGTAAGGGGAGGAGAAGAAGCAATTCCATACGTTTTCAAGTCCGATTTTGACTCCGTAGCTTGCTATGTCCTCTTTTAACGAGCGAAAAACCTCAATGGTGTTGTCAAAGCATTCTTTAAGCCTTAGACCTTTTGCAATATGAGGAACGACCAGTATACTGTTTGCCCCGATATCCCTTGCCAACTGAAGATGCTTTTTCAAAACGGAAATAGCTTCATCACGCTTTTCTGCCTCTTTGCTTGCAAATGCACCGACTCTTCCGTACATACTTGACGAAATGCTTTCAACTTCTATTCCGCTTTCTTTTATGAGAGCTTTAATTTGGGCAATCTCTTCTGACGTAGTATCAAAGCTCAGACAGTGGTTGCCGCTTCCAACAGGGTCGAAATTCAGCTCAATTGCTTCAAATCCGTACTTTTTGGCTGTGTCAAATATCTGAGCAAAGGTCATAGTGCCCGGGAAAGCCCAAGCGTTTATAGCCTTCTTCATAACAATCTCCTTTCGGAAAATTATTTTGCCATTTCTATCATCTTTGCAAGAGCTTCGTTTACAGAACGGTAGAATTCATCGGGATCTACACCGTCACCGGGGAACACCTCGGCTGTCATAGCGCCGTCATAGCACTTGCCAAGCATAGGACAAACTACTTCCCAGTTAACGTCACCCTCAAGAAGATCGCAATCGTCTCCTGTGTAGTATCTGCCGTTGTCTCTCTTGAAGTCCTTAACGTGTATTTTGATAATGTTGTTTGCAAGTACCTCGATCCACCATTCAGCATCGTTCATAACTATCATGTTACCAAGGTCGAGATAAATACCTACGTTCTTGTTTCCGATGCCGTCAATAACGTATTTTGCATCCATAGGGGAAGAGAAGAAACGGTTCCATACGTTTTCAAGTCCGATCTTGATTCCCGAAGCGTTTATTTCGTCCTCTAATTCTTTAAACGTTTTAATAGTATTGTCGTAGCTCTTGAGAAGACCTGCTTCTCTGTCGATACAGGGAACAACGAGTATTGCCTCTGCACCAACACCCTTTGCGCATCTGATGTGATTGCGAAGCATTTCTACGGCGAAATTCTTCTTTTCGGGGTCTTCGCTTCCAAACATTGCCTTGTTCCAATATGTAGAGCAGGCAACACTTTCGATCGCTATGCCGTATTTATTTGCAAGCTCACGAATCTCTTCAAAATCCTTTTCGCTGGATTCGGTCGTAAGAGAGCGATTGCTCGAACCCACAGCGTCAACAGTCAGCTCAACTGCTTCAAAGCCAATCTCTTTTGCTTTTTTGAATACGTCCTCAAATGTCATTGTGCCGGGAAAAGCCCATGCACTTATAGCTCTTCTCATAGTTATTCTCCTTTATGTTCAAATAATAAATGCTTCACTTTTCAACGCACCAAGGTGAGAATCGTCAGAATACCTTTCCACTCTGCCTATACCGTTTTCATACACTACCTCGGTTATAGAGCAGTTTGTAGGAACGTGAGTGGTATTAAATATTTGATCGTCACACTGTGCAAAATAAGAGGGAACCGTTTTAATTACACCGCCGTGACACGCAACTAATACGGTCAAGCCTTCGTTTTCGGTTGCCAGCTTGTCAAGAGCTTTTCCCATTCGAAGACGCACGTCGTATGCATTTTCTCCGTCGGGCATAGTCAAATGCGAAATGTCATTTTTCCAGTAGTAATGCTCCGTGGGATAAGCCTTCTTCAAGGAGTCGAAGCTCAAACCCTCCCATTTTCCCGCGCCCCACTCTATAAATTCTTTTATACGAACTACGTCGAGTCCTCTAGTTTTTGCAAAGGGGAGAGCAGTTTCGTATGCTCTGTCAAGGGGACTGGAAAATATTTTGTCAATATGCAGGTCCTTTAAGGATTCGGCGGCAAGCTCTGCCTGTCTTACACCTATCGGTGTCAAGGGAATATTGGTTTGACCTGCAAAAAACTTTTCTACGTTTGCAACGCTCTGACCGTGTCTGAGCAGTAAAATTCTTGTTTTCATATCACGTAGCTCCACTGAATCTATATTAACCCAAAAAATTGTAAAGTTCAATAAACATTTCGACGAAAATTATGGACAAAACACCTATTTATAAAATTATAATCCCGAAAACTAACTTTGTCAATCGTTTTATAGAATATTAAAATGAAATAAATTTAACGAATATCAAAAATCCTATTGACAATTTATGTCGAATTCGTTAAAATAATAAATGTATGTAAAAGGAATTTTACAATAAAAAATTAGCCAAAAGGCAAGGAGAAAAGAAAAATGAAAAAGTTCTTAGCAATCCTTATGGTAGTTGCTCTTTCACTTTCTCTCTGTATGACATTCGTTTCATGCAGCAGTGACGAAACTACCGACGACATCAAGGTTGGATTTATTTTCCTCCACGATGAAAACTCAACTTATGACAAAAACTTCATGGATGCAGCTATTGCAGTTCAGGAGAAGCTCGGTCTTACCAACGACCAGGTTATCATGGTTACAGGTATTCCCGAAGGTTCTGAGTGCTATGACGCAGCTATCGACCTTGTTGACAAGGGATGCGATGTTATCTTCGCAGATAGCTTTGGTCA
>JAZSDT010000003.1:0-2858 GCA_045531285.1 Eubacteriales bacterium | reverse complement strand
TTGAAATTTACAAAACAGTCTTTTAACAGTTCTGCAAAAGTACAAGTTCTTGCTTTAACTCTCTCGCTCATACAACAACATCTTTTAAGTGCACACTTACCGTTCTGGCAGAAAGAACAATAGCGGCATTTGCACACCTCTAACGTGTACGGAAATGGTAGCTTCTTTGCCTTATCTCTTACTGCAGCTTCAAGGAATTCAGCAAAAGAAAGGACTGGGTTGTTAGGTTCTAAATACATTTTTACCTCCTTCGTTTTTTTCGGAAAAGAAAAAAGCCGACCTTATTTCCACTTCATTAGCGGTCATAAAGTCGGCTTTACTTTTGCCGTATGTAATTAAGCTTCAAGAGCATCGATCAGATAGAGTAAGAGGTCCGAAGTTTCACTATGATCTATGCCGTTTGCCTTCTGCTTGAGTCTCTTGGCATTGAGTGCATCAATAGCGACTCGAAGTTCAAAGTTTGTGAGTTTTAGTCTGCGTACAATAGTGTTTTCGTTTTTCATCATTAAATCCTCGCTTTATTTTTTCTTCAGCTATATTATAACTGATAACTGAAGAAATTGCAAATGTGCAAAATTCATTTGATTGATAACTGAAAACAGTTAGGTTTCTCGCAATGTGTCTTTCCTATATTTACTGAAAACTCGTCGAATAAACGACAAAAAATAGTGTATGTATTTTAAGTTTACAATCGTGCGGAGAAATTTCGTTTTGAAGCTTATATGTGAGATATCAAGGTGTGTTTTCAACCGAAATCAAAAGTACTTTGGAAAAGCAAAAACCCTTGAAAACATAGTGTTTTCAAGGGTCAGACCACTGACAAAGGGTTCAGGACGAAAGTTCTGAGCCCTTTGTCGTACTTTACAGAAAAGCGGAAATATGGTATAATAAAGGTACAAGAAATAGCAAGGAGAAACGCCAATGTTTACGGAAAGAAACGGGAAGCAAAATAAACTTGAATTTGTAATACTGGAAGAACTTGTACCGGAAGATCACCTTTTGAGAAAGATAGATAAAACAATAGATTTCAGTTTCATCAATAAGATCTGCAAGCCATATTATTGCGAGAACAACGGACGCCCCGCAATAGAACCTGAGGTTCTTTTCCGTATGCTTTTTATAGGATATTTATACGGAATACGCAGTGAAACAAGATTGCTTAAAGAGATAGAAGTGAACGTAGCATACAGATGGTTCATAGGATATGATCTGACGGAAAAGCTTCCCGATGTAAGCGTGATCTGGCAAAACAGATTACGCAGATATAATGGCACGGATATCCCACAGCAGATATTTGACGAGATAGTGCGTCAGGCAATGGCAAAAGGACTCGTAGGAGGTAAGATACTTTATTCGGACAGCACTCACTTGAAAGCAAACGCAAACAAGAATAAGTATGTGGAAAAGCAGGCAAAGGTTGAAGCGAGAGAGTATATAGATGATCTTAACCGTGCAATAAACGAAGATCGCAAGGCACACGGCAAGAAGCCTTTGAAGTTCAACGGCGATGAATTGAAGGATGAGAGCGAGGAAGAGAAAGAAAATTATTTTGATGATGACAGTCAAAACGGCGGTACAACCGGTGGAAGCGGTGAAGTTAAAACGATTAAAGCAAGTACGACCGATCCCGACAGCGGATTTATGCACAGAGACGGAAAACCTCAAGGCTTCTTTTATCTTGATCACAGAACCGTAGACAGCAAGCACAACATTATTACCGACGTATTCGTAACACCCGGAAACACAAATGACGTAAAGCCTTATCTTAACAGACTCAAAACACAGATCGACAAATTCGGATTTGACGTAAAGTACGTAGGACTTGACGCGGGATACAACGTTTCAAACATTTGCAAATACCTATACGACATGGGCATACAGGCAGCAATGGGTAAGCGTCGAGGATGCCAACAGAAAGGAAAATACGGTAAGTACAAGTTTCATTATCTCCCCGAATGGGATGTATATATCTGTCCCGAGAATAATTATCTTGAATACGTGACAACCGACAGAAACGGTTACAAGGAATACAAATGCAAGGGCGACAGATGTGCAAACTGTCCGAGACGGGAGGAATGTTTAAGTGCGAAACAGGAAAGAAAGAGCTTACGCCGACATGTATGGGAAGATTACAAGGATATGGCGTATGAGTTCACCCATACGGAAAAGGGTAAGAAGATTTACAAGAGAAGAAAGGAAACGGTGGAGCGAAGCTTTGCTGATTCCAAAGAGTTACACGGTCTCCGTTATTGCAGAATGCGGGGGCTTTCTAAGGTTGCCGAGCAGTGCCTCCTCACTGCCGCCGTGCAAAATATGAAAAAGATTGCCATGTGGTGTACCGGCAATCTCTCATTTTTCTTCACCTTTCTCATTTTTCGCAAAAAAACAAAGCCTATCTCTTTGTTTGAGATAGACTTTGTCAGTGGTCTGACCCTTGAAAACATAGTGTTTTCAAGGGTTTTCGCTTGGCTCCCCCTGCTGGGCTCTGAACCACCGTTTGCGGATGAAGACTGTGCAGACTTGAATATGCCTGCTACCGCAAACTTTTGCTGTTTGCGGAGCAAACAGCAGTGGTTCGTCGCCATTTAGAATGAACGAAAAAATGAACCAAGGAATGAATTCCTTGGTTCATTTTTTGGGCCCATAGTATGAAAATGCAACTCGTAAAATCACGGTGAAGCCGTGTATGAAATCCGCAGCTTGTCTGCGGTATGGAATCAACACGAAGTGTTGAATGGAATCAATCCGAAGGAGGATACACGCTGATGCGTGATGCCATGCCGTCGCTTTGCGACGGATTCCATACACCCTGCGGGTGATTCCATACCAATCCTTCGGATTGGATAGAAAAAAGACCG
>JAZSDT010000032.1:0-2432 GCA_045531285.1 Eubacteriales bacterium | reverse complement strand
GAGCGTGATATTCCCAGCTTTGTCGCAACCTCTCTTTGCGTTATCGGCTTTTGATCGGAAAGACCGTAACGCAGTGTTATAATCGCTTTCTCACGCTTGTCGAGCAACTTGTTCACAGCAAAGTCAATCATTTCCTTTTTGCTCTTAAGGTCTATTTGTTCAATAATATTGTCGTCAACACTTATAACGTCTATGTAGGTCAGTGGGTTTCCGTCTTTATCAAACTCTATGGTATCGTCGATAGAGCTTTCCAATGCCAGCTTTTTCTGTGCTCTGAAGTGCATAAGTATTTCGTTTTGTACGCATTTTCCGGCGTAAGTTGCAAACTTAGTTCCGTTTTTTATGTCATAAGTATCAATTGCTTTTATCAGTCCGATAGTTCCGATTGATATAAGGTCCTCTTGATCGGAATAATTTGTATAATACTTTTTAATAATGTGAGCTACGAGTCTCATGTTTCTCAAAATCAACTCATTCCTTGCCGTTGTGCTTCCTTCCTTCATTCTTGCAAAGTATTCTCTTTCCTCTCTCGCGGTTAAAGGAGAGGGAAAGGAAGAGTTAATTCCCGTTCTCAGAAAGAGAAAGGTGAACTTTGCTATGAATGACGTAATAAGATATCGGTACATAGTTTTCCCCCTTTTCTTTCAGTATATGAATAAATTTTATTTTGTTGTCAACAGAAAGGTGAAAAAATGAACGTTTGTGTAATTGATATTGGTTCAAATACCGTAAAAGCCTCGATTTTTGAATTAAGAAAAAACCGTACAGCAAAGGCTCTTGACTACAAAGGTATAAAAGCAAAGCTGGTGTCTTTCATTGATTGCATTGAAGGTAAGAGAGTTTTAAGCTCAGATGGTGAGGAAGTATTGAACAATGCCATACAAGAGCTTTTGACTTTTGCTGCTTCTTACTCATGCCATACAGTATACGCATTCGCAACGGCTTCACTTCGTGGTATCGACAATGCCAACACCGTTGTTTCGCGCATCAAAGAGCGATATGAATTATTGATAGATATACTCTCCGGCGAAGAAGAAGCTATGTGTAGCTTGAGAGGTGTACTTTCCGATTCCGATATAGGTAACGTAAAAGAGGGAATAATGGTGGATATGGGCGGCGGTTCTACTGAGATTGTATATTTTGCTAACGGTGTAGAACCAACTGTTGTAAGCCTTCCTATCGGGTGCTTATCTTTGTATAACGGCTTTGTAAAAAACAACGTACCCACAGAAGAAGAAAAAACAAAAATTGAAGCGTACGTATCAGAACAGCTTGAACGATGCAGGTTTATTAAAAACTCTTCTGTGTCAATGTTCCTTGTAGGAGGCAGTGCCAGAGCTGTATTAAAGCTTGTTAGCAGAGGTAGTAACAAAAAGACTTTACGAGCAGACGGCATGGATTTTATAAGAGTAACAGATATGCTTTCCAATGAAGACTTTTTTAAAAACGCTGACGAAATTATTCCGGGACGCACCACAACCGTATCACCTGCGGCAATTGCGTATTATTCAATTGTAAAATTTTCAAAGCCGACTTCCATTACCGTTTCCGACAGCGGAGTCCGAGAGGGATACCTTGAAAAAATATTACCTTAAAACAGTTGAAAAATTTTAAAAAATGAGTTATAATATATAAAATATGGCAAAATCTGTATAATTAATGATTTAGGGGAGTAATATGGCAAAGCAGTCACAGTATAATGATCAGAGTATATCAAGTCTTAAGGGTGCAGAACGTGTAAGAAAAAAGCCGGCTGTAATTTTTGGTTCCGACGGACTCGACGGTTGTGAGCATTCTTTTTTTGAAATACTTTCAAACTCCATAGACGAAGCCCGTGAAGGTTACGGAAATGTCATTAATGTATCTGTTACAAGTGATAAAGTGATTACCGTTGAAGACTTTGGCCGCGGAGTTCCGCTTGATTGGAACGAAAAGGAGCAAAGGTATAACTGGGAGCTTGTTTATTGTGAGCTCTATGCCGGCGGTAAGTACAATAACGACGATGACGGTTCTTCGTATGAATACTCACTGGGTACCAACGGTCTTGGTGCATGTGCGACTCAGTATACTTCGGAATTCATGAATGTTTGTGCGTATACAAGAGGCGTAAAATATTCTATTGGGTTTAAATGCGGAGAGCCTGTAACCGAGCTTATCAAAGAAGAGTGTCCGAAGAAGAAGAGCGGAACGGTTGTTACGTGGAAACCGGATTTAAAAGTTTTCACCGACATTAATATGCCGATGGAATTTTTCTGTGAAACCTTAAAAAAACAGTCTATAGTCAATTCAGGGTTAACACTTAATCTTGAATACGAAGATGAAAACAATGAAAAACACACTTTTTCCTATTTTTATCAAAATGGTGTTCTTGATTACGTCAATGAAATTGCCGGAATAAACGCAGACAACGAAGACGAGCCGATTGACAGCGA
>JAZSDT010000106.1:0-27407 GCA_045531285.1 Eubacteriales bacterium | reverse complement strand
AGATGCTGTAAAGGCTCTGTCAGAGCTTTTACAGCATTTTGGCTTCATAGAAAATCGGCAAATTAAATTATTATGTAATAAAAAACAAAAAATTTATTGACAAATTTAAAATTATATTGTATAATACCACAGTATGAATTGCTGTATTCACAGCAATATCTCTTTACCTTCGGAAAAACCGAAGGTCATATGTCCATAAGGAGGTGCAAAAACACATGGAAAACATCACATCAAAGTATGAGGTTATCTACGTTGTTGACGGTACTCTTGCTGAAGAGGCTGCTACTGAGCTTATCAATAAGTTCAAGGCTATGATCGAAGCAAATGCTACTATCGACGAGGTACAGGATTGGGGCAAGAAGAGACTTGCTTATCCTATCGATGACATCAACGAGGGCTACTACACACTTATCCATTTCACAAGTGCGCATGAATTCCCCGCTGAACTCGAGAGAAACTTCAACATCACAGATGGTATCCTTCGTGCGCTTGTTGTTAAAGCCGGCGAGTAAGGAGTGAAGAATTATGGCTTCATTTAATAAAGTCATTCTCATTGGTAACCTGGTAGAAGATCCTGAGCTTAAGCAGACCCCCAACGGTGTGCCTGTAACTAATTTCAGAATCGCAGTTTCCAGACGTTTCCAGAACAAAGACGGACAGCAGGATGCTGATTTTATTAACATCGTATGCTGGCGACAGAGCGCAGAGTTTGTGAAGAGATACTTCAATAAGGGTAGAAGCATACTCGTGTGCGGTTCACTTCAGTCAAGAACCTGGACCGACAATAACAATCAGAAGCGTTACACACTTGAGGTAGTGGCTGACGAGGTTTCTTTCGTTGACAGAAAACCCGATTCTCAGTCATTCTCAGGCAATCAGATGTCTGCTCCCGCACCCTACAGCAGTGCAGGAGAGGGTATTTCTTTTGAAGAGATGTCCACAGACGATGACCTTCCCTTCTAATTTTATTTTTTAAAGGAGGTAAATATCATGGATAAGGATATGCAGAAATCATTCAAGCCCCGCAAGAAGAAGAAAGTTTGTGCTTTCTGTGCGGACAAGATAGAACACATCGATTATAAGGATGTTCCCAGACTCAGAAAGTTTGTTTCTGAGCGTTCAAAGATTCTTCCCAGAAGAATCACAGGTACATGCGCTAAGCATCAGAGACAGCTTACTGTCGCTATCAAGCGTGCACGTCATATCGCAATTCTTCCTTACATCAGCGACTAATTGCTGTGTAACAAAATAAATAAAGGAGGTAATTGAATATGCAGCTGTTTCTTGGTATATTGCTTCTCTTAATGTCGGTATTCCTCGTTGTTGCAGTTCTTATGCAGAACGGTAAGTCAAAGAGACTTTCAGGTTCTATCGCAGGAGGAGCAGAAACATTTTTCGGCAAGTCAAAGTCTCGTACTATTGACGCAATATTTTCAAAGCTTACAACTGTTATAGCTATTCTCTTTGTTCTTGTTGTTATAATCGTGTATGTGGCATTCGGTACAGCTAACACCAATCCTACCGAAATCACTCTTACACCCGAGCAGCTTGAAGAGTTGTATCAGCAGATGGCAGATCAGACAGCTTCAGGAAACGAACTTTCCGGTGACGTTGTTGTTGAAGGCGACGAAACTGCAGAGAATACAGAAACAACAGAAAACACAGAAGCTACTGAAAATACAGAGGCTACTGAAAACACAGAAGCTACTGAAAATACAGAAGCTACTGAAAACACAGAAGCTACTGAAAACGCAGAAGCTACTGAAAACGCAGAAACAACAGACAATACTGCTGACGCAGAGTAAAAAAACAAAGCTACCTTTTGGTAGCTTTGTTTTTTTACTTTATAGGAAATTTCTCAATTATTACGCCCTCGCCGTTTTGCATTGTTTGAGTGCATATAATGATTTATATAGGCGAAAATTGCCCGTGACTGCTAGCCACTTTTTACAAACGACTTGACATTGCATTTTTGTGATGATATACTGAGCACAAAGGCAAAGAGAAGAAAGGAAAAAGCAATGTACACATATTCCATAACACCACTCAGTGAGGCAATGTTTGATCAGATCGTTAAGGACGTAAAGTATCTTTATGAAAATGATATAAGCACAACTCCGTTGTTTAAAATGACACTTGTACCCGAGGGTGATCCGGTATGGGACAAGGTAGGCAAAATGTGTGACCTATATCGCAAATACAGAGAAGCTCTGCCGGAAAACGTAAAGACAGGCGTGCTCGTTCAGGCAAGTCTTGGGCATGGTTACGGCATTACCCCAAACCCGTTTACTAAATACGTAAACCTGGTTGACGGAAAGGAAGAGTTTGTATGCTGTCCCGAGGACGATGCATTCATTGAGCATTTTTCCGGAGTTATGAAAAGAATAGCCATGGAGCATCCGGCAGCAATAATGCTTGACGACGACTTCCGTCTTACAGTGCGCCCCGGAAGAGGCTGTGCCTGTGCAAAACATATGAAGCTTTTTAACGACGCAACAGGACTTAATTTCACAAGGGAACAGCTTTACCGGTACGTTACAACTCATCCGTACGGAGACCCCATTACCTTGAAATATCTTGAAACACAAAGAAATTCTCTTGTCAAGGCGGCAAGAGCCTTCAGAGCTGCAATTGACAGTGTTGACCCAGCGATTCAGGGTATCAATTGTACCAGCGGTCCTGAGACCGATTCTGTAATATATACTGCTCCGGAATTTGCAGGTAAGGGCAATCCTACAATGGTACGTGTTCCAAATGGTTCCTACGCTCCAAGATACACAAGAGAAATAAGCACATGTATGTGTAATGCCGCAAGAACAGCCGGAAAATTGAAAAAGAACGGCATTGACATCGTGCTTGCAGAAACCGATACCATTCCCTTTAACCGCTACGGAAAGGGCTCTCGTTTTCTTCACTCCCAATATTCATGCTCAATGCTTGAAGGACTTATGGGCGCAAAGCATTGGATAACAAGATTTGTTGCGGGAGAGCAGGACAGCGGTAAGGCATACCGTGAAATCCTTGCAAAGCACGCAAAGTTTTACGAAAAGCTTTCTGAGTATTCTCAAAAAGTAAATTGGGTTGGCGCAAACTCTATGTTTGTAGAGAAAATGTATACCGATTACAGTCAGCAGCCCTACAATTTCGAGGGTAATTCATGGGTAATATACGCTCTTGAACGTATGGGAATTCCTTTCTATTTCTCGGACAAAAATGATAATACAGCTTTCCTCGACGGCGATTTGGTTAAGGAAATGACCGACGAACAGATAAAAGAGCTGTTTAACGGTTCTGTATTTCTTGCTTCGGATGCGGCAAAGGATATTATCGACAGAGGCTTCGGTGAGTATCTCGGCGTAGATATTTCCGATTGGGATCTGGGTATGGTAAGCTCAGAGACCTTCGATGGAACAACAGCAGTGTTCTGTACAAAACAAAAGGATCTAAAGCGCATTATCCCTATCAACGACAAGGTGGAGGTGCTTTCGTATAACTACCGAAATAATGACGGCAATGCAGACCTTCTTGCACCTGCTGTTACCGTGTATGACAGAAACGGTAAACTCAGCGTCGTATATTGCGGTACTCCTAAGTGTGATTTTAACTATATGGAGGGCTTTTCCTTCCTTAATGAAACGAGAAAGAAGCAGTTTGTAGCTCTTCTTAAGAGAGCAGGCGCATTACCCGTATATTATTACGGTGATAACGTAATTATGTTCAGAGCCGGCTACGTTGACGACGGCAGACTTATGACTTTCACTCTCAATATAGGAACGGACCCCGAGGATACTCTCAATCTCTGTTTGGAAAAAGCTCCAAAGAACGCAAAAACGCTTAACTCCGACGGAACGGAATCAGAGGTAAAATGGCAGGAAATCGGACAGGGTATCTATTCCTTTGACGTAAAAGTTGAGCCTATGTATCCTGTTGTGCTGTTTATAGAGTAAACTGGAAATTGCTGTAAATTATTGTTGACAATTAGGGGAAAATGTGGTATTATCGTCTCGAGGTGATGACGGTGAGAAACAAAGGAAATATACGTGCAATAGACGAGCTTGGAAGAATAGTGGTGCCGATAGAATACAGAAATGCACTTGATATCAAGTCAGGCGAGCTTTTGAAAATGGAGCTTGAGGGAGAGAAAATAGTTATTCAAAAAAATACTCCGGCTTGTATATTCTGTTCATCCGAAGTCGCATTGACCAAGCATCAAGGAAAAACAATTTGCATTAATTGCATAAGAGAAATTTCCAAAATACCCAATTAAATCTGACGGCAAGGGGAGACCCTTGCCGTTTTATGTAAATTGTGCTTTTTTATATGTAAAAATTGCTTGGCTTTGAAAAAATATTGACTTGCATTGCGTTTTGAAGTATGCTAAATTTGAAAGGAAGGTGCACTTAATGACATATGAGTTCAACGTTGATTTCGATAAGGCTAAAGGGAAAATAAAGCCTATTCACGCTGTAAATAATCAGCCCGTTCAAGGTATGATGGGCACTTGGGATATATCCAATTATTACAGACAAATGGCTATCCCTTATTCTCGCTTACATGATACTGACGGACCTTACGGTTGCGATCAGCTTGTTGATATCCACTGCATATTCCCAAATTTTGATGCAGATGAAACTCTGCCCGAATCATATAATTTCTGGGCTACCGATATTTGTCTTAAGGGTATTATAAATGCCGGAGGAAAGCCGTTTTACCGCCTGGGTGAATCTATTGACCATACTCCAAATCCCTTGTATATACATCCGCCCAAGGACCCTGCAAAGTGGGCAAGAATTTGTGAGCATATTATCCGCCACTACAACGAGGGATGGGCAGACGGCTTTTATTACGATATAGAATATTGGGAAATATGGAACGAGCCCGAGGGCAAAAAGCATAATATGTGGACGGGTACCTGGGAGCAGTATTTTGAGCTTTACAGTGTTACAGCTAATCATTTAAAAAAATGCTTTGGCGATAAAATAAAGGTAGGCGGATTTGCGGCAACTAATACAAACTATCTTTTTGTCGAAGAGCTTACCGAGCGTCAGGAATATTGCCGTGATTTTACCTACGCATTCTTTAAATATATAACCGATGAAAAAACAAAGGCTCCGCTTGATTTCTTCTCTTATCACAGATATATCAATGACCCCAGAGTCCTTTATTCATATAACAACGGAACAAGAAAGTGGCTGGATTCTCTTGGCTTTGGTGATGCCGAAACTATTCTCGACGAATGGCACAACGGATATTTTAAAGGACATTATGACCGTCACAGTCTTCAGGTTTCTGCGGAAACAGGTATTGCTCTTATTGCGGGTCAGAAGAGTACAGTAGATATGATGATGTACTATGACTTGAGAAGAACCACACAGTTCAACTGTATAGTAAGTATGGAAAAGGCGCCTCTTGCAGACTTTTTCCCCTTTGAAATGTTCGGTAAGCTGTATAAGCTTGGAACAGAGGTAGAAAGCGGAGATTTTGACGAAAGCTGTCCTGTATCTGTTTGTGCTGCGACTAACGGTAAAAAAGGCGGCATAATGATTTGCAATATGGAAAAAGAACACGTTGGCACAGAGCTTGTTATAAAAATCAAGGGCGCTGACAGATTCGAGAATATGAAGTACTATAAAATGCACTCGGACACCTCTCCTTGTTTTCCGACGCTTTTTGCCGAACAAAAGCCCGAAAATGAGTTAAAAATAAACCTTGGTCCCTGTCAGTCTATTGCTTATATTGAATTTGAATAATTTAACGTTTTAAAAAAATAATTTTTTTTGAAAAAAGGTATTGACAAATACCTTTTTTCGTGTATAATTAAAGTGTACCAAAAAGGTACACGATAAAAGAACGGAGAAATCCTATGAGAGTGACACAGGAAGCAGATTATGCTATCCGCATATGCTGTGCACTTGATGAGACAGGCGGAATGCTGGATGCAGAGAGCATTGCTGACAGGGTAGGAATTACCAAAAGTATAGCGTTGAAGGTGCTCAGAAAGCTCAAAGCAAAAGGCATTGTTGACTCGCAACAAGGTGCTGTCGGTGGTTACATATTATTAGAAGACCCCGAAAGCTTGACGGTATATGGTATAATCGAAGCGATTGAAGGGCGTGTATGCATTTCCAAATGCTTATTTGATGACCACCCCTGCTCCAAAAACGGAATGAATAAAGTTGGTTGTAAAATGCACATAGCGTTTACTGCAATAAATCAGGCGCTTGTGGAAAGGCTCAACGCAATTACCGTTAGGAGTATTACTGACCCTGAGGTGTCATCCCTCGATATTATTGAAATCTTAAAATAATTTATAATCAAAAAGGAGAAATGGTTATGGCAAAGTTTGTATGTTCAGTATGCGGTTACGTTCACGAGGGAGATGCTGCTCCCGAAAAGTGCCCTGTATGTAAGGTTCCCGCAAGCAAGTTTAAGGTAATGGAAGAGAATGCAGCTCTTGCAGCAGAGCATGAGTATGGCGTTTACGGCAAGACAGTAAAGAATAACCCCGATATTTCAGAAGAAGACAAGAAGTATATATTCGAGCAGCTTATGGCTAACTTCAACGGCGAGTGCGCTGAAGTAGGTATGTATCTCTGCATGGCAAGAATTGCACACAGAGAGGGATATCCCGAAATTGGTCTCTACTGGGAAAAGGCAGCATACGAAGAAGCAGAGCACGCAGCTAAGTTTGCAGAGCTTCTCGGCGAAGACCTTGTGCCCAATATGAAGGCTACCACAAAGGATAACCTCAAGTGGAGAGTTGACTGTGAATACGGCGCAACTCAGGGTAAGTTTGACCTTGCTTCTTGCGCTAAGAAGAACGGACTTGATGCAATTCACGATACCGTTCATGAAATGGCAAGAGACGAAGCTCGTCATGGACGTGGTCTTGAAGGACTTCTCAAGAGATATTTCTAATCGGAAAACACAACTATATAACTAGAAGAAGCAGAGCTATCTGCTTCTTTTTTGCCCTTTCGCCTATTTAGACTTGTACTTTTGTGTTCAAGTTTATTTAATATACATCGTTGCGTATCCGCGAAACAATTCTCCGCAACTTTATTGCAACCCGATATATAGTATACCCTTATGAATCGAACAAAAAAACACCACTCTCACATAATAGAGAGTGGTGCAGATTTTTACACTACAAGCTATTCCTTATCATAATCAAGAATTTCAATTGTGCATTTTGTAATATCTCGGTCTTTATCTACCGATAGTCTAAATGTTGTCGATTCGCCTGGCGCTAATCCCTCTGAACCTACTGCGTATGTCCAATCAGTATTTAAAACCAATCCCGAAGAATTTTTGAA
Organism: Eubacteriales bacterium; assembly: GCA_045531285.1. Taxonomy (GTDB): domain Bacteria; phylum Bacillota; class Clostridia; order Oscillospirales; family SIG627; genus RGIG6353. Next base: position 20,091 of record JAZSDT010000106.1, on the reverse strand, counting down.
TTTTCCCTTTACTTCAACAAAAGTATATGTTCTTCGTCCGTTGTTTGTTATTGTTCCTGTACATACAGTGTAGGAACTATTATGAGATACTTCAACATTGGAAAAATCAAGAACATCTTCTGCTACTTCTGGTGTATAGGTCAAACCAGGAGTAGTGGTTGGGGAGTGAGTATAGCAATAGTTTTTGTCTGTTGCTTTTTTGTTTGTGCAACCCTCTCTTTTGCAAGTATGGACTACACAATATTCTCCCCGAAAACCACTTGGTAACAAACATAAGCCCAATTTGCACCTAACGCCAAAGAAATATCCAACAAAACAAATAATCACCAATCCTATGATTATGTATTTCTTATAAGCTTTAAATGATATCGATTCTGTTTGATGTTCAACACCGTTCTCGGTATTTTGTTCGGGAATATCTAATCGGTTACCACAATGAGTGCAAAATGTAGCGTCAGGTTTTACCTTGTTTCCGCATTTACTACAACGCATTATTCTAATCCCATTTTGTCCTTTATTTTCTCAACATCAATTTCAACCATTTGCCATGTATCGTTATCGCCAGTTAACATATATCCAGAAATGTGAACTTTAACTAAAAGTTTGTCTAAATAATCACTATCTTCTTCATCGGGTTCATCGGCATAATCCATAATGTATTCGCCGTCCTTAAAGATTGCTTCGTCTGTTGTAATTGCTCCATAACCATTCGCTCCGCCATACTTAAAAACAGTATATGTGAAGTCATTATCCCCATTTTCATCAAAATGCTTAAGTAAAAACATTTCATCATACAATTTGAATGAATCAGGATCTCTCATCATACTTTTCATTTCAACTGCATTTTGATAGGCAAGCTGTTCATCCTCATTTAAAGTTGAACCCACAAAGCTGATAATCAAACCAACAAGAACCGCTACCGCCGCAATAGCTGCAACAATAATAAGCGGTTTTTTATTTTTCTTTGCCTTTGCTGCAATTTGCGCAACCGCAGGATTCTCGGGCTTCTCTTGCTCTACTGGGCAACCACAGTACGGACACTCTTGGGAATCAAAAGGAATTTCTTTTCCGCATTCAGCACAGTATTTTGTCGGCTGAACCTCTTCTATCAATACTTTCCCACAGTGAATACATTTTTTAGCTTTGTCAGAAATCTCTTGCCCACATTCGGGGCAAATTGTAAGTGCCATATAATCGTTCCTTTCTACATTTATTATCTTAATTATACAGCTATGTGTATAAAAAGTCAATACTTTACAAAAGATGAGATACGAAGATATTGTGTAAAATACTGTGTATTGCCCCAATAGCGCCTTCAAATGCCCTGTTTATGCGGTAGGTCTGTGTCGTAGCTCGTCATGGACGTGGTCTTGAAGGACTTCTTAAGAGATATTTTAAGTAATAACATAATATTGAATTTTCAAGGGTTCGGTAGGTTCCGAACCCTTGTTTTTTTGTGGAAATGGGCTTCGCTGTTTTGAAACACGATTAAAAGGCTCACACTTTTGCAGCGTGCATTTATCAGTGATGTGATAAAATTTTGAATTAAGCCATTGACGGAAAATTATATTTATGATAAAATAAATAAAATATATTTAAAATGGGTGAGTAGTATGATTAAATCGAAGCCGATATTGATGATGGTTATTTTGCTTTTTAGTCTTTTTTGTGTATGCTTTCTTTGCTATGCATCTGATATTGCAATAAACAGTGCTGAATTTGTTGCGTATACCGACGCAGAAGGAAACGAAGACGATTCGTACGTAATCATGCATCTTGACGTTGCTGCGGCAGAGTCGGTTACTCAGCTTTCCGTTTGCATTATGGGAGCTGATATAAATAACGTTATTCAGGCTCAGGCTACGGGAAAAATTATATACGTAAATCAGTTTGATACTCCAGATAATGGAGTGCTTACCGTACCGTTGAGCAAGTCTTTGATTTGCAGTGCTACAGGTACTACCGATCCTGACGGTGCAGTAGTTTATGTAAAAATCGGTGGCTTGGGAACGGATTACGTTTGTTCAAAGGCGGTTACAGTTACACTCCCGGAAGCCGAGGTGACCTACGGTGACGTAACTGATGACGGAGTAGTGGATATCGGAGATGCCATAAAGATACTTAGATATGATGCGGGATTGGAAACCTTGACAGAGCAACAGCTTGCCGCTGCAGAGCTTACAGGTGACGGAGTAGTGGACATTGGAGATGCCATAAAGATACTCAGATACGATGCAGGTCTTGTTGACAGCTTAAAATAAGAGGTGACAAACTTGAAAAAAACAGTAAAGCTATTGCTTTCTTGTGCTATTGTTTTGATAGCTTTTTGTACGGTTACGGCGTTTGCTGATTCTGTACCTGCATTGACGGTTTCTTGTGAGGAAAATTGCAAGGCAGGGGAGCAGTTGACTGTTACAGTGAAGCTTTCCAACGCCCAAGATTATTGTGGGATAAGCTTTGGCCTTATATACGATAATGAAAAATTCAGTGTCAGCAGTGCGACTGTTGGCACGGAGTTTTCGGGCGTGGGACAGATAAATCCCAACAAAAACGTTAACGAAGTTTATATGAATTACGTAAATACCGTCCCCGTGTCTATAAATTCAGACGTGTTGACTGTGGTGTTTGACGTTTTGAATTCCGCAAAAGGCTCTGCCGATTTTTGTATTGGAAACCTTAAAATTAAGGACGTTACGTATTCAAATATGGACTGTACTTCGGTCGGTGCTTCTGTTGAGATAGAAAGCTTGCCTGACCCATCCGTAACCATAGTGCCTCAAAGCAGCAAGGTGAATGCAGGCGATGAGGTGACGGTAAGGGTTGACCTGGCGGATGCTTATGATTATTGCGGTATAAGCTTTGGCCTTGTATATGATAATTCTGTATTCGAGTACGTAAGCTCGGGCTTTGGTACAGGCTTTGTTGGAGTGGGACAGATAAACCCGCAAAAAACAGAAAACCAGGTTTATATGAATTATGCGGTCGGTGAGTCTCGCTCTGTAAACGGAAACGTAATTACCGTAGTGTTCAGGGCAAAGGAGCATTTAAATAAGAATGCAGAGTTTGATATTTTTGACCTTAAGCTAAAAAATTCATCATACGAAAATATATATTGCGTTGGCAAATCGGCTACGGTTACGGTAGAGTGCCGGCACAGTGACGCCGTGTGGACACAGGTAACAGCGGCCAGTTGTACAGTTGCAGGAAAAGAAAAAATATCTTGCCCTTGCGGTTTTTCTCAGACAAGGGAAATTCCTGTCATTGCACATAGCTATACGGCTCAGGTAATAGCGCCCACAAAGGCTGAGGACGGATACACCAGACACACTTGCAGTATGTGCGGAGCATATTACGACGATACGTTTGTTGATGCTCTGGGATACAGCATAGTATATGATTCAAACGGCGGAAGCTTTGACGTTTTATCAGGAAATAAAAAACATGGCGAAGCATTTATTCTTACCGATCAGCTCCCATACAGAAGGGGATACACCTTTGTGGGATGGTCTGTTAATAAAGACTCGGATATAGCAGAATACGCTGCGGGCGGTGTATATACAAGTAACGAGGATGCAGTGCTCTATGCAGTTTGGAAAATAAATTCATATTACGTAATTTATTACGTTGACGGAGATGAATACTACAGACAGTCAGTTGTATACGGAGCTGTAATTAATCCCATAGCAGAGCCTGATATGGAAGGATATAGCTTTTCGGGATGGAGTGAAATTCCTCAGCTGATGTCTGATTTTGACGTTATAGTCAACGGAAGCTTTACTTTCATCGAAACGGAAGATTCCGTTGTGTGCCAAAACGGCGTTATTTACGGACTTGACAGCCAGCTTTCCTACCAGTATGCCGTATACAGTATAAACGGTATTGACGATAGCAGCTGGACCGATATTCCTGAGGGTTCAACCAGCTGTAAGCCAAATTCCGCAGGTATTATTCTTTTAAGATACGCTGACGGAGATTCATATTCCGAAATTGAGCGTCTGTACGTTCGGGGAAACAGCTGTGATAATATAATTCATCTTACCCAAAGCTCTACGAATAAGGGCGAGACCATATACGTTCCCGATATAGTTTCTACCGATACGTGGGAGACCCAATTTAACGTGGGAAAATGGACGGGAAGAGCTATTTCACACAACTTGGCATATTATTACAATTTTGATCCTCTTTGCCTTGGTACTGTTTTGATGCCGTTGGGGACGAGCGGATATGATAATTACACTGATTCGGAGTACGTAGTCAACGAAGTGCTTGGTAAGGTGCACGTTACCTACGAATACACTCCCGATGAAGTTATTCCAATGAGTTGTTTTGAAAGCTTCACGTATAAAACTGCCGCACGTCAGACGGGATATCAAATTACGTCGGGTACGCTTTATACCGAGCTAACGTTGTGGGTACTAAGCTCAGAAGGTGTTCTTGAACCAAGAAAGGCATATAAGCCTACAGAGTTTGCTTTTACACCTCACCAGGTTACTTTTACCGTTGATGATTTTGATGACGTTTCGGGATATATAGTTGCGTTGGAGATAAGACCCTATGCAAAGGGAAGTGACGACCTTAGCTTTTACGTTGACCCTTCAAAAAAATACAATCAGGATTATAATGTTTATCTCGTTGAAGACGGCTATAAGGCAACGGTTCCTCCTGCAGGAAAGTACGAAATAGGTGTTACAAACGACGGAATACTCGTAGGTCTTCGTTCGTCAATTACATACACCTATGCGCCGTACAATGCATTGACAAATACCTTGGGAGATGCTCAAAGAGTAACGGATGACACTGTTCTCGAAGCGGGCGTCTGGGCTGTTTCGGACGGTATATATGAATGGTACGTGTTTGTGGAGAATGCCGAGTCGGGCTGTTTGACATTCTGGGACAGTGATAGCAATGCTCCTTATGACAGGTCTGTTCTTATAGGAAGTGCGGGAGGTTACAAACCCGGACAGTGGTCAAAATCCTCTACTTCTGCCATAGGCGGTTCGCTTTATTTTACACCGGATAGCTCGGGTGACGTGCATTCTATTAAAATAGGAATTAGTAAAAGCCTTATTGCTAAGTATCTTAACGTTTCCGAGATTTACTACGGATTTACCTCACAGCAGGTTATTCCTGCCAATTGGCTGGATTCTTGGGATATACTCGGACTTACGCTTCCGCTTAACGTATATTCCCACGGATATTCTGCAGCAGATATAAAATCTCAGATAACGTTTTACGTTCAAGTGCCCGGAAACGATGAGATAACAGAGTTTACAGTTAGCGTTACGGGCCATGAGAGCGGTGCACTTTCGGTTAAGGCACCAAAAAGAATGTCATCATCCAACGGTTATATAGTTGGCTTGAGACTGGCTCTTTGGGCAGACACGGATAACGGAATATACACAGCCACAGACAGATACGTTTACGCATTCCTTAATATGAATGCCGGTGTGAATAAGCTCAGCTATACTGCCGAATATGCGGGAGACGATCAGCTTTTGGGAGATATTGACTTGGATGAAGACGTGGACGTTGACGACGCTGTACTGCTGTTCAATCACTCAATGCTTCCCGAGGAATATCCAATAGACTATCTCAGAGGCATTGATATCAACAAAGACGGAAAAGTGGATATAAATGATGCGGTTGCACTGTTTAATTATTCGATGCTTCCCGACGTTTATCCGCTGACGTAAGGAGATAAAATGAAAAAAATAATTGCATTGTGCGTTGTTGTCCTACTGTTTATGGGTGTTACAGCGTTTGCCGATGAAGGTACTGCGCTTGTAGCTCAAGGTGTGATTTCTGAGGATAAGACTACCGTAACGGTAACTGTCAAGGTGACTTCTTCGGCAGATATATGCGGATGCAGCTTTAACTTTGTATACGATGACAAGGCATTTGACATTGTAAAGATAGAAAAAGGGGAGGTAATAGCTTCCTCGACGGTAATGATAAATGAGAACTATGCTGAAAATACTGTGAGAATAGTATCGGCGAGCGCTCAAAAGCTACCTTCCTTTGGAACTGTAATAACGGTTGTATTTTCTGTTAAGGATCCAAGCGCAGACTGTTTGAATTTTGCCATTGAAAAACAGAAGATAATGGGAGAGGACGGTTTGAAAATAGCAAGCACCTCTAAGAATGCACAAGTGATTCTGAAAGAAAAGGACAGTGAAAATGTTTTTGTTCCTTCTCCGGGAATTAACAAAGAGCCTGCCTCCACACCGGAATTGCCAGAAGAAGACCACGAAGTATTTCTTATGTCATTTACCGATGTAAATGAAAAGGATTGGTTTTATGACAGCGTAAAATACGTAAGACAAAACGGGCTTATGAATGGAGTCAGTGATTCAGAGTTTGCTCCTGACAGCACTCTTACAAGAGCTATGCTTGTTACGGTTTTGTACAGAATGGAAAAGGAGCCTGCTTGCGGAGACGTTCCTTTTACCGACGTTGCTCCAAATACTTGGTACACAAAAGCAATCGCGTGGGCGTATGAAAATAAAATAGTAAACGGAGTGGGAAACAACAAGTTTTCCCCGAATACCGATATTACACGCGAGCAGATTGCCGTAATACTTTTCAATTATGCAAGGTACAAAAAGGCTGACACGTCGGGCACTGCGTTGCTTGGCAGATATGCAGATGCAGACGGCGTTTCCGATTGGGCTCTTGATGCAATGGGATGGGCTGTGCACAGCGGACTTATCACAGGAAGAACCGAAAACACTCTGGAAGCCGCAGGAAACGCTACACGCGCAGAAGCGGCAACGGTCATTATGAGGTTTATAAACAAAACGGAAAAGTAAGCGTTTAAAAAGCAGAAACAGGACTGTAAAAACTTGGTTTTACAGTCCTGTGTTTTTGTATGCTTGGAAATTGCATTAAATCAACCTCGCCGTTTTTCATTGCAGGGATATATTCAAAGGTTACGATAGGCGAGATTTGCCGGCGGTCGCTGACCGCTTTTTTATCTGAACAGAGAATTGCCTGTGGCGGCTCGCCAATTTGCCTGTGGCGGCTCGCCACTATCTTCCGTAAATGGTATTCCAGTATTTAAATTTGTTTGCATCTATTGAGTCAAGCTGCTCTTTTGTGATTCTGAATGCCCAGTTTTTGTCGCTGCTTCCGGGTGTGTTGAGTCTTGTGTCACTGCCGTATTTTAAAAGGTCCTGTATTGGAAAAATTACAAGCCCCGCATGACTGGCAAGCATAGAGCGCATAACAGTGTCATAGCATCCGTCAAAATCCGTTGAGCTGTATCCAAAGTAATCAAGAAAAGATTTTCTTCGTCCTTCATCCAACTCCCATACGTAGCCAAGCAAGGTGTTGTTGTCGTGCGTTCCGGTATAAGCCACACAGTTGTTTATATAGTTGTGAGGGAGGTGGGATGAATTATTTCCTCCAAGCATACCGAATTGCAATACTCTCATTCCGGGATACTTGCTATCGCACACCAGTTTATCAACAGCAGGTGTAATATCGCCCAGGTCCTCGGCAATTATCAGCTTATCACCGCTTATTTTTTTCAGCTCTTTTATGAGTGACATTCCGGGGCCTTTTATCCATTTTCCGTTGCGTGCAGTAGTTTCGTTTGCAGGTATGGAAAAGTATGACTCTATTCCTCTGAAGTGATCTATTCTTACACCGTCAAACAGCTCACACATAAAGGAAATTCTGTCACACCACCAGCTGTATCCGTTTTGTTTCATTTGCTTCCAGTCGTACAGAGGGTTTCCCCAAAGCTGACCGTCCTCACTGAAATAATCCGGAGGCACTCCTGCAACAGACGTTGGCTGATAGCGTTTATCCAACTGAAATTCATCGGGGGCTTCCCATACGTCAGACGAATCAAGCGCCACGTATATAGGTACGTCGCCGATAATTTTAATACCTTTTGAATTTGCGTATGATTTTATTTCCATCCACTGCGAAAAGACCTCGTATTGACAGAATTGCCACAGATGCAGTGCATCTTCATCGGGCTTATCTGTGTCCCATTCCTGCCACGGCTTATCTGAGTTTGATGCCTTTATTGCCATAAACTCGCAGAACTTTGCAGTATGGGGGTGGGAGGCCAGAAATTCCTTGCATTTACTCATATCAAAACGTTGGCAAGCTTTTTGAAGAAGCGGTAAACGTTCCTTTTTCAGCCTCTCGAACTCGCAAAGATGAGGGGTTTGTTGAAGTGCTTCTTCAAGCTCGTTCTGTGTTATAAGACCTTTTCTTGCAAGTGTTTCAAGGTCTGCAAAAAAAGGATTAAGGCTAAATGCCGAGTATGATTTGTAGGGAGAATTGCATTCATCTGTTAAGCAAAAAGGCAGAACTTGCCAATAAGAAAATCCTGATTCTGACAAAAAATCTATAAACTTACGGGCACTGTCTCCGAATGCCCCCGAGGAATAATTTCCCCAAAGTGATGATACGTGCATAAGCACGCCGCTTTTTCTTTCCATAATACCGTTTCAACTCCTTGACTTATATTGTATCACACATTTGACGTTCTTTCAAGTGAAAAAATTACCTGGCACATTGTTATGCAAAAAACATTGACTTTTATCAAAAGAGGGTGTAAAATAATAATATCTATGAGTATAAGAAAAGAGGAATGTATTTATGAAGATATCTTTTTCACCCCCCGATATTTCCGAGCTTGAAATAAACGAGGTCGCTCAGGCGCTTCGCTCGGGATGGATAACTACAGGTCCCAGAACAAAAGAATTGGAAAAAAAGTGTGCCCAGTGGATAGGTACTCCAAAGTGTGTTTGTCTCAACTCTCAGACAGCATGCTCCGAGACTACACTGAGACTTCTCGGTGTAGGTCAGGGAGATGAATGTATTACCTCTGCATATACATATACTGCGTCAGCTTCTGTGGTTTGTCACGTGGGAGCAACGCTCAGAATCGTTGATACACAGAGCACCTCATATGAGATGGATTACGATGCGCTTGAAAATGCAATAAATGAGAATACAAAGGTTATAATCCCTGTTGACCTTGGCGGTATTCCTTGCGATTATGAGAGAATTTTTGAAATTGTTGAACGCAAAAAACACCTTTTTAAGCCTGCAAACGAGCTTCAGAAAGCTATTGGCAGAGTAGTGGTAATGGCAGATACAGCTCATGCCTTCGGTGCTAAGCTTGGCGACGTTATGGTTGGTAACGTTGCAGACTTTTCGTGCTTTAGCTGGCATGCGGTTAAGAATTTCACTACAGCTGAGGGCGGCTGCGTGACCTGGAAGCATATCGAAGGCGTGGACGATGAAGATATTTACAAGCGCTATATGCTTCTTTCTCTCCACGGTCAGTCAAAGGATGCTCTTGCCAAGACACAGCTTGGTGCATGGGAATACGATATAGTAGGTACTTGGTATAAGTGCAACATGACAGACGTTGCCGCTGCTATAGGACTTAAGCAGTTTGAAAGATATCCTGAGCTGCTTGCCAAGAGAAAAGAGATTATCAAAAAATATGACGATGCATTTAAACCGCTCGGAATAGAAGTACTGGAGCATTATACCGATGCATACCAGTCGTCGGGACATCTCTATCTTACAAGAATACCCGGAATAACACCCGAGCAGAGAAATGAAATAATAATCAAGATGGCAGAAGCTGATATTGCCTGCAACGTGCATTATAAACCTCTTCCTATGCATACGGCATATAAGAATATGGGCTTTGACATCAAGGATTATCCCAACGCATACAATCATTTCGCAAACGAAATTACTCTTCCTCTCCACACCTGTCTTACTAATGAGATGATAGAGTACGTGATTGATAATTATGTGAAAATTGTAAAGGAGTACGTATAAGTGAAGATCATAGAGTGGGAACAGCTCCCCCCCGAAATGCAGACAGAGGAAGTCAGAAAATACTACGATATTTTGAAAAAGAAACAAGTCAGCTTGTTTTTTAAAAGAGTATTTGATTTGTTTGTTTCAGTTGTTGCACTTATCATTCTGTCGCCTGTATTTTTGATTTTAGCAATTGCCATAAAGCTGGATTCTCCCGGACCTGTATTCTTTCGTCAGGAAAGAGTTACTCAATACGGCAAACGGTTTCGCATACATAAATTCCGTTCAATGGTGCAGAACGCAGATAAGGGATTACAGGTAACTGTGGGTAACGACAGCCGTATAACCCGTGTGGGAAAATTTATCCGTAAAACCAGACTGGATGAAATAGCACAGCTGTTTGACGTTATTCAAGGAACGGTTACCCTGGTTGGTGTACGCCCTGAGATCCCCAAGTACGTTGCCGAATACACAAATGAAATGATGGCGACTCTTCTTCTCCCGGCAGGAGTTACAAACCTGACAAGCATTTATGTCAGGGATCATGATAAGCTTCTTGAAGAAGTTGAGGATAAGGACAAATTTTACGTTGAAAAAATACTTCCGGCAAAGATGTATCACAATCTCAAGGGAATTGAAGAATTCAGCCTTTGGGGAGATATAAAGATTCTTTTTATGACGGCACTTATGGTTTTGGGTAAAGACTATAGAGATGAGTGCGTTATCGAAAAGGATGAAGTCTATGCTGAAAAGATAGGTAAGAAATAACAGTGAATAATTTAATTATAAGAAAAGTAAACGATACCGAAAAAAGTATCATTAATGAAATAGTAGACATCCATTTGGCGACGTTTAAAGGTTTCTTTCTGACTTTTATGGGACGTGGCTTTTTAAAGCAGATGTATAAGGCGTATACAAAGCATGCCGAGTCGGATGTTTTTGTGGCTGTAGACGAAAACAAAGCGGTCGGATTTTTGGCTTATTCCAAGAATATGAGCGCATTGTACAAGTATATGATAAAGCATCAGTTGATTCCGTTTGCATGGTACAGTTTAGGTGCCTTTTTGCGCAAACCCAAGGTTTTTATGCGTCTTATAAGAGCGTTTTTAAAACCGAGTGAATCACAACGCAACGAAAAGTATATTGAATTGGCTTCTATAGGAGTTCACCCGGATGCAAAAGCAAAGGGTACGGGAAGCAAGCTTATCGATGCATTGAAAAGTGAAGTTGATTTCAACGAATTTGCATACATAACGCTAGAGACTGACGTTGTGGATAATGAGATCGCAAACAAGTTCTATGTAAAAAACGGCTTTCATATTGCCCGTGAGTACAAAACTCACGAAGGCAGAAAAATGTACGAGTACAGATATGAGGGCTTAAAAGATAGCTGAATCAAGTACAGACTAAACTAGAAAGCGTAGGGAGACTAAAATGAAGATATTGAAGATGACGTCTTATTGCCATCCTGAAAAAATGTCTACGTCACATATTGAAAACGATTTATTGGAAGCATGTGCAAAGGAAGGCTTTGAGTCCGTAGCACACGTTCCTTCTCCTACACGAGGACTGTCAAAAGAGGAATATGACAAGTATAAGGACAGCAGATATGAGGAAATGTACAACGGTACGTTTAAGGTTCACAGATTTCCCATGTACAGAGAGAGCAGTAAATTTGTTCTCAAGGGAATAAGATACGTTCTGGTAAATTTAATACAGTATCGACGTTCTGTCAAAGAGAAGGACGTAACGTTTATTTATGCTGTTAGCACTCCTCCGACTCACGGTATTTTGTGCGGCCTTATAAAGAAAAAGCTTGCTAAAAAATACGGAAGATACGTTCCGTTTATTTACAATTTGCAGGACATATTTCCCGATTCGATGATTACCACAAAAATAACGAAAAAAGGCTCATTGATCTGGAAAATCGGTCGTAAAATTGAAGATTATACGTATAAGAGTGCCGATAAGATAATTGTTATCAGCAACAGCTTTAAGAAAAATATTATGGAAAAGGGCGTCCCGGAGGATAAGATAATCGTAGTATCCAACTGGATAAACACCGATGAGGTAATGCCTGTAGTTAAGGAAGAAAATAAGCTGTTTGAAGAATTCGGCATAGACAGGAATAAATTCATTGTAGTTTATTCGGGAAATTTCGGTGCCCAGCAAGGAGCCGACATCATATTTGAGACGGCAAAGCTTCTTGAAAGCAATACCGATATACAGTTTGTTATCTTTGGAGGCGGTACCGGTTTCGGTGACGCCAAGGCTTACGTGGCAGAGCACAAGCCGAAAAATATTATTATAAACGATTATCTTCCCAAGGAAAGAATACCCGAAATCTACAGCCTTGGAGATATAGCTTTGGTAATAGGCAGAAAGGGTGGAGGAACCAGCTGCTTACCCAGCAAGACATGGAGTATTATGTCTTGTGACGTTCCGATCGTTGCTTCCTTTGATATGGATAGCGACCTTGCGGAGATACTTCACGAGTCGGGCACCGGTATTTGCGTTGATGCTGAGGATGCTCAAAAGCTGGCAGATGCTATAGTTCGTGCCAAGGAGAATCCCATTGAAAGAAAGAGCAGGGCTTACGTTCTTGAAAATGCATCGCAAAGCACCTGTGTTCCCAAGTATATTGAAGCTATGAAGCTTATGATAGATATGGCTGAGAAATCGTCAAGAGGTGAAAATAAGTGAAGGTAGTAATTTTAGCCCCTCTTCCGCCACCGGCAGGAGGAATTGCCAGCTGGACCGTCAGAATGATGGAGGCAACGTTGGAAAACGGTTGGACAGTTGATGTTGTTGACGAGCGTTTGATCGGTAAGCGTGAATTATATGGAAATAAGACCAAGAAAAACTATTTTACTGAGATAAAAAGGTGTTTCAAAATCTGGAGCGATTTGTGGAAAAAGCTCAATGACCCTGAGGTTCAGGTGGTTCACAGCTGTATTCCTTCCTATACTCTTTCTATGCTTCGTGAGTATGTTTGCGCTTGCATAACAAAGATTAAAAAGAGAAAGTTTATCGTGCATTTTAGATGCACTGTAACCAACAGTGTAAAGGGCAGAGTATCTACGTTTGTTTACAAAAGAATATGCAACAAAAGCGATAGAATATTTCTTTTGAATAAGGAGTCTGTTGAGTTTACAAAGCAGCTTACGAATACTCCTATAGATCTTATTCCTAATTTTGTTGATTCGGGAGAAATTGTATCCGTAAAGGAAATAAGACCGGAAATAAAGAACGTGGTGTACGTTGGCGGTGTTATACCCACCAAGGGATGTCTTGATATGGTAGAGGTTGCAAAGGCGTTTCCTGAAATAACCTTCACCATGGTTGGTGCTCCCTCGGGAGAGCTTGAGGAAGCTGTAAAGAACGTAAGCAATGTGGTTATAACCGGACAAAAGACCAGACAGGAAGTTACGGAATATCTCAAAAATGCCGATGCATTTATGTTCTTGTCATATTTTTTGTCAGAAGGTTTTTCAAATGCACTTGTGGAGGCAATGGCCATGGGGCTTCCTTGCATTGTCAGCAATTGGGCGGCAAATGCCGATATGATAGAGGATAAGGGCGGATTTGCAGTTCCGATAAAGAGTCCCGAGGCGGCAATTGAGGCATTGAAAAAGATGTTCAACCAAGAAGTGCGTAAGGCTCAGTCTGAATTTAACGTTAAAAAGGTTGCCGAGGCATATTCGGAGAAGGTAATTCTTTCACAATACGTCAACGCTTATGAGAAAACAATAGAAAAATAAGGTGTGACCTTCAACGGTATCTCCTTGTTTTTGCCGAAAGGAACGATGGTATATTATGAAAATAGGATTTGTTATAGGACACTTGAAGTTCAGCGGCGCTGAAAAAATTGCACGTTATCTGATAGAGGCGTTCCACCGTGATTACGGATATGAGGTTGGAGTTTTACTGTTGCTCAGCAGTGAGATCGACCCTGAGTATTCCTATGTAAAGCAGTTTCCCGTAATAACAGGAAACAATCGAATTATGAGAGTTATTGAACGTCAAAAACAAATACGCGAAATTGCACAAAGAGAAAAATACGACGTTATTATTTCCTTCGGTGTAAAATTCAATCTTGACGTTATGGAAGCCTTGAGATTTTCAAAGATCCCGGTTATTCTGTGTGAAAGAAACGATCCGTACAGCGACCCTGCAAGAAAGGTCTTGAGAATACGCCGCAGTCTTATATATAAAAAAGCTTCAGGCTTTGTTTTCCAGACCGACAAGATAGCTGATTTCTTTGGTGAAAAGATAAAAAGACGCTCGGTGGTGATTCCTAATTTCATAGAATCCCCATATGAAAAAACCGACTGCGAAAGTGCTGAAAACAATATAGTTATAACAGCAAGACTTGCCGACAGTCAAAAGAATATTTCAATGCTTTTAAGAGCGTTTAAGCGTTTTTCTGCCGATTACGATTATAAGCTTTATATTGTAGGCGACGGACCCGATAAAGCTAAATACGAAAGCTACGTAAAGGAAAACGGTCTTGAGGATAAGGTAATAATGCCGGGAAAGCAGAACGTGTTGCCTTATCTTAATAAAGCTAAATTTTTTGTCCTTTCGTCTTATTTTGAAGGAATGCCTAATTCACTCATTGAGGCTATGGCTGTGGGCTTGCCCTGTATATCCACAGACTGCTCAGGCGGAGGTGCAGCAGCTCTTATCAGAGACGGAGAAAACGGATTGCTTGTTCCGTCCGACGATGAGGATGCTATGGTTCAGGCAATGAAGAAGCTTGCAGACAGTTCAGAGCTTCGTATAAAGCTTGCCAATGAGGCGCATAAGATAAACGAAACGTTAGAGTTTAACAAAATAATGACAATGTGGATAAATTATATCGAGAGTGTTGCAAAAGGCGAGATAAAGTAGTTTTTTGTATTTGACGTTCTATAAGGAGTTATTATGGCTAATGTAATACGGAAAACGTCTGCTGTAGAAAAGAATGCATTTTTCAAACAGCTTGCAATGTTTTCTATTGGATTGTACTTGGTGTTTTCTGCAGTGTTTGATAAAATGGCGATTCCCGCTCTTGCAAAGCTTTCGTCTGTTTCAATATATTTTTGTCTTGGCTGCTGTGCTCTTTTTATTCTTTCAAGAGGCACTTTCCGTCTTAATTATGCAATTGTGATATTGCTGGTTACCGGAGCTTTACTGACCATTTCAACTGTATATACGCCTGCACCGGAAGCAACTGTTTCCAAATATTTGTACAGATATTGGACGTCTGTCATCCTTGTTGTATTAATATCAAATACAGTTGATTCTTTTGAAGACGTTGATAAAGTTCTTACTTATTATTCATTGGCAGGTGTAGCACTTTCCATATGTATGTACTCGTTGTATGGTGTGTCAAATTTAGCGGCGGCAATGGGAAGAGTGGACGATCAGTTGGGAAACCAGAATGCGGTAGGTATGATTTGTGCATTTGGAGTTGTCTTTGCCGTATTTGAAATGATTAGAGCCAAAGGATATCAAAAGGTTTTATATGTATTGGCTGCATTAATATGTATGCCTGCCGTTATGTTTACGGGCTCGAGAAAGGCTATCCTTATAATCGTAGTTGCATTTGTGGCATTTTTGCTTTTATATTCTGAAAGCAAAAATTTTATCAGAAACGTTTTGCTGGGCATTGTTCTTGTCGGACTGGTGATTTTGGCGATATATAACATTCCGGCATTTGATGTTATCAGGACAAGATTTGAATCCACCTTTGACTTTTTTTTGGGGGGCAATGTCGATGCTGCTGTTGTGGGAGATGACCACAGAGTAATGTTTATGGAAAAAGGAATAAAAGTATTTTTAGAACATCCGTATTTCGGTGCGGGTTTTGTCAGCTCGCATTATTATTTCGGTGTATATAGCCACAACAATTATATCGAATTGTTGATGAACGGAGGTCTGGCACTATTCTTGACTTATTACTTTATGTACTTGTTAAGCTTTATTTTCAATCTGAAGCACCGTCGAAAGATGCCGCGAGTTTATTTTGCAATAGCCCTCACGGTTATTATAATGATTCTTGTGGCGGATATAGGAGTTGTTACCTATTATGAAAGAACAACTTTGATTGCAATGAGCTTGTGTGCTACTATTGCCCAAGCCGCCAAAAAAGGAGAGGTCATTGAATAATGGAGGATATAACTAAAAAAACCGGTACGGCATTCAAATGGTCTGCCTTGACCGAGCTTTTGGGTAAGCTTATCACCCCTGTTGTAAATATGATTTTAGCAAGAATACTTCTTCCGGAAGAATTCGGTGTTCTTGCTACTGTCACAATGATAATTTCCTTTGCGGAGATATTTGTTGAATCAGGATTCCAAAAGTTTTTGATCCACTATGAATTTGAGTCTGCTCAAAAGGAAAAGGAATATATGAGCACGGCTCTGTGGACGAACCTGTTTTTTTCAACTCTGATATGGATCGGAATAATAATATTTCGAAACCCGCTGGCTGTTTTTGTGGGTAATCCCGATATAGGTTTTCCCATTGCAGTAACCGGCGTTACACTGCCGCTCTACGGCTTGATAGGTGTGCAGGGAAGCCGTCTTAATAAGGACCTTAATTTTAAAGCGGTGTTTTGGGTAAGAATTATTTCTGCCCTTGTACCCGTTTTTGTCACACTGCCTTTGGCACTGTTGGGATTTAGCTTTTGGTCGCTGATTATAGGTAACATAGCAGGTGTTGTCGTTCGCTCCGTTTTGCTGTCCGCCTTTTCTAAGTTCAAGCCCATGTTGTTCTTTGACTTTGGAGAATTAAAGCATATGTTCAGCTACGGAATATGGACAATGCTTGACGGCGTGGCGATATGGGCGACGTCGTGGATAGATTCGTTTATTATATCCACAAATATGAGCGAACGTGAGCTCGGTCTTTACAAGAATTCAAACTCCATAATAGTGTCACTCTTTATGATGGTTACGTCTGCTTTGAATCCCGTTCTTTTTTCGTCGCTGTCAAAGATACAAAATGATGACGACCGATTCAGAGATATGTTTTTGGGAGTGCAAAAAATACTGTGTATGTTTTTGTTGCCCCTTGGCTTGGGAATGTGGTTTTACCGTGATTTCGTGACATCGATCATCCTTGGCGAAAAGTGGATGGAAGCTGTAAATATTGTGGGAATTATGTCGTTAACGACAGCTCTTAGAACAATATTCATAAGTTTTTACGGCGATATTTACAGAGCAAAGGGACATTTTCAGCTTCCCCTGATTTTACAGGTGTGTGAACTGGCGGTTCTTGTTCCTGCGTGTATCATATCGGTCAAGCACGGCTTTTGGGCTTTGGTATATACAAGAGCGTTACTTAAGCTGGACCTTATAATACCCGAGATGGTAATACTTTGGATAACCTGCAAGGTATCTCCGATTAAAACCTTTAAGAATTTGTTGCATCCAATTATAGCGGTTGCGTCAATGTGTCTTGTGATACCGCTGTTGAGGTTGGTCGGTGACTCTTTTGCTTGGAATATGCTGTCGGTTATTGTCTGTGCAATTATATACTTCGTTGTTATTTTTGCATTCAAGAGCGAAAGGGAAAAAATACTTTTACCGATTTTACGAAAGATAAAAAGATAAACTGTCGGCAAGGCATATGCCTTGCCGATTATTTTGTATCCAGGAAATTGCATTAAATCAACTTCGCCGTTTTACGTTGTAGGATTATACTCAAAGGTTACGGTAGGCGGCTGCTAGCCGCTTTTTGTCAAAAAATTCCAATATAAGTAAAATTACAAAAAATCCACCTATTTTTCGTG
This sequence comes from Eubacteriales bacterium, assembly GCA_045531285.1. GTDB lineage: Bacteria > Bacillota > Clostridia > Oscillospirales > SIG627 > RGIG6353. The sequence goes on along the minus strand of JAZSDT010000106.1, from coordinate 2,510 downwards.
GGTTTTTCAAAAAATTCTTTCAAAATATAAAAATTGATTGCAATTTAATAAATATTTATTAAAAATTTAATGTTATGATATAGTCACTAATCCAAGGAGGATAATAGCATGACAGAAAAAGATTTTGAAATAACAAATACTTCTGTACCTGAAACGGCAGAAGACGAAAATACTGTAACAGCTCAACAGGAAGAGAAGGTTTCGGAGAATGTAGAATCAGCTCTTACTCCCGAGGTAACACCTTGCGCCGAAACGCAACAAGAGGTGCAAACGGAAGAAATCGCGTCTGCGGAAGAAGCTGCACCCGAAGAAGTCCCCGCATTTGAAAATGAGACAAAAGAAGCTGTTTTGACAGATGACAGTGTTGCTCAAACTCCTTCGGTTGAGAATAGCTACGGCGGATTTTCTCATAAGTGGAATTACGAAAGAAAAGAAGATAAGTCAAAGAAGGGAAGAGGAATCAAGATATTCGCGGCAGTAATGTCCGTCCTCTTCGTAGCTACACTTTCTGCTTTTGTTACTTATTTTGTTATGGACAAAAAAGCAGATAAAGCCATGGACAATGCAATCGTAAACGGAGACAACGTTTCCGAAGAGGTTTCAAATACACCTATTGCAGATAAAATAATAAATGCTCCCGTAACAGCTATTCCCGAGGTGTACGGCGAATATACGGGTGAAGAGCTTACAAGTCAGGAGATCATAGCTCTTGCATCTCCCAGCGTTGTTGGTATCAGAACCATGGTGGAGCAGAATTACGGTTGGTATTTCGGAACACAGACCTACGAGGGTGTTGGCTCCGGATTTATAATCACAAGCGACGGATATATAGTAACCAATTATCACGTTATCGAGGATGCCGTAAGCATTATGGTAATACTTGCCGACGGAACCGAATACGAGGCAGAGGTTATTGGCTTTGATGAGCTTTCCGACGTTGCAGTGCTTAAGGTAGAGGCTCAGAATTTGCCGGCATTGGTTATCGGAAATTCGGATGCGGTTATAGTTGGTGATACTGTTATCGCTATTGGTTGTCCTTCTGGAATTGACCTTGCAGGAACTGCAACGCGCGGTATGGTATCAATGGTAAACCGTGAGATATCAATTACCGATTCTTACGGAAGATTACAGAAAATGATGAGCGTTATCCAGATAGATGCCGCTATCAACCCCGGAAATTCAGGCGGTCCTCTTCTTAATTCAAGAGGCGAGGTAATAGGAATAAATACGCTTAAGCTTTCTTCGACCTCGTATGAAGGCATAGGCTTTGCACTTCCTATCAACGGAGTAATGAAGCTTGTAGATCAAATCTGCGAAAACGGTGCTGTAGTTGAGCGTCCCACAGACAGCTTTGTTACAGGCAAGGCGGCATTGGGTATTACCTACCGCGAGATTACTGCCGCAGAATCCAAAAAGTATCAGCTTCCTCAGGGCGTTCTGGTAGTGCTTCTTTCACAGGGCGGTGCTGCTCAGAAGGGCGGAATGAAGAGCGGCGATATAATAGTTGAATTTGACGGAAAAGAAACTATCACTGACGATAAACTAATTGAGCTTATCGATAGCAAAAAGCCCGGCGACGTTGTAAACGTAAGGATACACAGAGACGGTGAGTATATGGAGCTTGACGTAACGCTTACAGAAGCTTCCGAATAAGAATTTGTTTAAAAAGCAGTTTTTTAACCTTTTGGTTGAAAAACTGCTTTTTTATATACTAGGAATTTGCATTAAAACAGCCTCGCCGTTTTACATTGTAGGGTTATATCCAATGGTTACGGTAGGCGAGATTTGCAGGCGGTCGCTGACCGCTTTTTTGTATGCTAGGAATTTGCATTAAATCAACCTCGCCGTTTTAAGTTGTTTGAATATGCGTATAAATCAGGAAGGTAAAAATTGCTTTATTTTGCCGTTGGATGCTTATTTTGTGTTGACTTTAAGATTTGTTTGGAGTATAATAAAGTTTAAAGATATTATAGACTACAAAGGAGCAAATTATGAACAACAAAAAGACTGTACGCTTTATAACAGCAGTGTTTACAACACTTATGCTTTGCGCAGTACTTGCAGTTTCGTCATTGGCTGCTATTGGAATTACCGAGGACGGTTTCCTTGCAGGTCTTACCGTTGGTAAGAGCTACACAGCAGCTCCGTATGACATTATCGCAGGTACAACAGGCACAGCGCAGGCGGTTGACAAGACTACCGATTTCGACACGCTCGGAAGCGGTATCTGGGCAATTTCCGACGGAACAACAACCGAGTATGTATTTGTTAAGGGCGCTGAGTCCGGACAGCTTTCATACTGGGATACGACCAACGGCACAGTTCTTTCCGACATCCAGGGAACAAGAAACAATAAGGGACTTGTTTCAGGTATGTGGACAAGAGGTAATGGTGGTTCACATAAGACACTTACTCCCATAACTGTTGATGAATCAGGTGCATCGATCGTGCTTGGTACAACAACAACTCAGAAGAACGATATTTCACTTACTGAGATTTTGTACGGCTTG
>JAZSDT010000018.1:0-8536 GCA_045531285.1 Eubacteriales bacterium | reverse complement strand
AACACCTGTAAGTACACCGTAAGGTGCAATAGGCCTGCCTCGAAATTCGGCATACTTAATAACAGCCTTTCCAATCGCAGTAGTTGTTGCAAGCCTATTGTTCAAATGGTGAGAAAATTGCTCGTTAAACGTAAAGCTTTTATCTCCTATGGTAACTGTAGCGGTGACTGCGTCCGATGTGGAGGTGACTAAGGTTTTACAATCTATGTTTTCGGTAACCGAAAAACAGCACTCGGGAAAATGCTCGCTTAAAATGTTTTTGGTATAAAGATCAGTTAAAAGATCTCCGCTGGCAAATATCATTTTATGTCACTGCTTTCTATAATAAAAGTTACAGGACCCACGTTAGTAAAACTGATATTCATATGAGCTCCGAATTTACCGTTAACAACGTAGTTTTTGTCAACTCCCGTTACACTTTGACATTCTCTATTGAGCAAGGAAGAAAAATACTCATAAAGAGGTTCTGCCTTTTCGGGTCTTGCAGCTCCAAACATATTTGGTCTTCTTCCGTGAGAACAGTCGCCATAGAGAGTGAATTGAGATACTACCATAAATTTTCCGTTTACATCTGGGTCAATACAAGACAAATTCATTTTGTCGTCGCTATCAGAAAAAATTCTCAGCGTTGCAATTTTCTTTGCAAGCTTTTCGGCATCTTTTTCGCAATCGTCTTGAGTTACTCCAAGTAACACAAGCATTCCGTTATCTATGTGAGAAAACACTGCTCCGTCTATTGTCAAGGTACAGTTATCTACAATTTGAATCAAAGCTTTCATTATATCTCCTTAATTTAAACCACCTCGTGTAACGTCAACAACGCTACTCAGCTTTTTCAATCTTCCGACAATTGAATTAAAATGCTCTGTGTTTTTGGTTCTGATTGTAATACTAATAATCATAACGTCGCTGTTTGTGCTGATAGTGTGAGAATTTATCGAAAGTATACCTACGTGCATTTCGGCAAGTGCACCTGAAATTTCTGCCAACACACCAATCTCGTCACGTGCAAAAACGTTCAACATCGCATCAAAGCAAGACTCAGTTGCGTCCATAACGTTCTTAGCCCAACGGGCTGTCACCCAGCGGTCTTTTATATCATTGTTTTTAAGTCCGTCAACGGCGTTTTTACAATCATATTTATGAACAGATATTCCAAATCCCTTTGTAATAAATCCAATAATAGTATCTCCGGGCAATGGATTGCAGCACTTAGCGAACTTAACCTGACAGTTGTCAATACCTTCAACAATAACACTTTGGCTTGAGTTAAATTTTTTCTTAACTTTTTTGTCTTTTTCTGTGTCGATGTTCGCGCTGAGTATTGTTGACTCGCTCTCCTGTTCGACTGGTCGTATAACTCTGTCAAATTCATTTTTTAGCTTCGCTTCTACTTTTGAAAGAGCAACACCACCATAGCCAATAGAGTTGTAATAATCGTCTACATCGCTAACGCCTGATTTTTGGGCTATGTTCAGAACTATTTGGTCGCGCTGTTCTTCTGTGTAGGGAGCGCCGTATTTCTTAAAGATTCTATCAATGTCACGCTTAGCGTTTTCAATATTTTCCTCACGCTTTTCTTTCTTATACCACTGACGAATTTTATTTCTCGCTTCACTTGTACGAACAATCTTTAGCCAATCTCTGTTAGGTCCCTTAGAAGCTGAAGACGTAAGAATATCTACAATCTGACCGGTTTGCAGCACACTATCAATAGGCGCTATTACACCGTTGATTTTTGCACCTATCATTTTATTTCCGACAGCCGTGTGTATAGCATACGCGAAATCGATTGGTGTTGAACCTACAGGGAGATCAATTACATCGCCCTTGGGTGTAAATACAAAGATTTCATCTTCAAACAAATCAAATTTCAAAGAGCTTATTATGTCTTCCGAATTGTCTGTAGAATCCTTTTCTGTCTCCAAAAGAGTATGAATCCACTGCAGCTTTTTAGATATGCTTTCCTCAGCACTGACGTTACTTTTGTACTTCCAATGAGCCGCCAAACCATATTCTGCAATTTCATGCATTTCCCAAGTTCTGATCTGAACTTCAAACGGAATACCATAGCGACCAATAACAGTAGTGTGTATGGATTTATACATATTTGGCTTTGGTGTGGAAATGTAGTCTTTAAAACGTCCGGGGACAGAATTGAACATTTCATGTATTATACCAAGAACGGTATAACAAGTGAGTTCATCATCTACCAGAATTCTTACAGCATAAAAGTCATAAATCTCATCAAAACTTTTGTTTTTTGTGTACATTTTTTTGTACATGCTATAAATAGATTTAACTCTTCCGGAAATTGAAAACCGTATACTTTGCTCACTTAACTTTTCGCCAATCATCTCCTGAGCTTTATCAAGGAAGTCTCGGTTTAGCCCATACTTTATATCTATACTGTTTTTTACCTCGTTGTAACCGACAGGATCAAGATAAAGAAGAGCTAGCTTTTCAAGCTCCTGCTTGATTTTTTGCATACCAAGTCTATGAGCAACAGGTGCATAGACGTGCATAGTTTCAAGAGCAATAATCCTTTGCTTTTCTTCAGTATGAGAAGCCAGCGTTCTCATATTATGCAATCTGTCACACAGTTTTATGAATATTACTCTAATGTCTTTTGACATTGCAAGAAACATTTTCCTTAGGTTTTCAAGGTGTTCCTCTTCTTTGTTTTCAAAAGGTATAGAAACAAGCTTAGTTAATCCGTCAACAAGCTCTGCTACGTCCTGACCGAATTGAGATTTTATATCTTCCAAAGTCGCTTTATCAGGTCTGTCTTCAACAGTATCATGTAACAAAGCGGCACAAATAGAATCCGTATCTAATTTAAGAGATACTACTATTTCAGCAACAGCAAGAGGATGAGATATATATTCTTCACCTGATTTTCTGAACTGTCCTTTATGTGCTTCACGGGCATACTCGAATGCACGTAGTATCTTTTGCAGATCATATTGTTGATCTACAGAGCTAAGCTTAGATAAAAGTGAATAGCAATCTATGCTCATATTTATATCCTTTCGATTATTTTTTTACTTTTGAAACCATCATTTGTATTGAAGGTGCGTTCTCCAGAATCACTTTGCCGTTAGGACAAGAGCTTTGTTTACACAGCACATGTCTGTACAACGTGTTCGTCCCATCCTCAACGGAAATTAAACCAGTTTCCAGCAAAACGTCTAATACTACTAAAGCTTTATAAAGAGGGATTGATACAGAATATCTTTTAGCAGCAAGCTTAACGAGATACGGAACGTACAATTCAAATCTGTCGGATACAGCAGAATTAGATGATAGAATATCTTTGAGTGTTGTATAAAGCTGAACAAAATCTGTTCTTGTAGGAATATCTTGAAGTCTGATACAATAATCAGCATCGTTCTTTATGCTGTCGTATACGTGAAGATGCTGCTTAATTATGTCTCGCTCTATTTTTGAAGGCCTAATGTCTCTAATGATCATTTGAACACTCTGTTGATTTCTGAAATTATTAACGTCCAAATTAAAAGCTACGTCAACTGAATCTCCATCTAAAAAGCGAAAAGCTGACGCTGGAGTGCCAAACATCAAGCCAACGTGTGAATACCCGTTTTTTTCGAGAATTAATTTTGTGTGCTTGCCCTCTCCGATGGCTACTACAGATTTAATTTTCATGTCATGCACAGAAAAAACAGGAACCGGATTAGATAGTCCGTACGGTTCTAGTTTATTTAATTCGTTAGCAAGTGACAACGTTAAATCACTACAAGAAAGTTCGCAGTCAATGTTAAGAATCTTTTCAAGACTAACGTTTTCAAATGCTTTTTTGGCATACTCGTTAATTCTTCTTCTGAATTCCGGTAAATCAGATCTTTTTATAGAAAGACCTGCGGCAAGTTCATGCCCGCCAAACTTCTGCAGCAAATCAGAACAGCTTGACAGAGAGCTGACCAAATTCATACCTTTTATACTTCTGGCAGACCCCTTTCCAATTTCCGGGTCGGAATCAGCTATTTCATGTTTAAAAGAGATTAAAACAGATGGCAGATTGTAACGTTCAGTTATTCTGGATGAAACAATTCCAATAATACCGTGATGCCAATTTTCGTCCTCGAGAACCAGAACCCTGTCGTTGTTAATGTCACACTGAGTATGTACTTTTTCAAGAGCAGAAACCAAACTCTCGTTTTCTAGAATCTGGCGCTCTTTATTTATTTCACTTAACCTTGCCGCCAGCATTGCTGCTTCTTCACGGCTATCTGTCATAAAAAGATCAACCGCAATTTTTGACGTTTCCATTCTACCTGCAGCGTTGATTCTCGGTGCAATTACAAAACCTACGGTTGTTGAAGAAATCTTTCTTTTTTTTGCAAGCGAAGACTCAATTCCTGATTCTTCAGTAAGAGCCGCCAGTCCGACGTTAGAAGTTTTTTCAATTGAAGAAAGACCTCTACTGACAATAAGTCTGTTCTCATCACAAATAGGCATTACGTCAGCGATTGTTCCAATTGCAATAAACTCGGAGTAGTTCTTAATAAGCTTTGAAACAGCTTGAATATGCGTGCAATTGCATCTCAACATTTCTGTAGCACATATAAACTTAAATACTACACCAACACCTGCCAACTCTTTAAACGGGTATGAGCAATCATGTCTTTTGGGATTAATCACCGCATCTGCACTAGGTAAAATCTCCCTACACTCATGGTGATCAGTTACTATTACGTTCACACCGGCTGATTTTGCATTCTCAATTTCGTTAATTGCTGTTATTCCGGAATCAACCGTTATAATCAATTTTACGCCTTTAGCGATAAATTCGTTTATAACCCTATCGTTTAATCCGTATCCGTCGTCATCACGCTTGGGGATATAGTAGCAACAATTACCACCGATAGAGCTTAAATATTTTAGCAATACTGTAACAGACGTTACTCCGTCAACGTCGTAATCGCCCCAAATCAAAATGCTGTTTTTATTTTCAATTGATTCCAGTAAAAGCCGTGCGCCTTTTTCGACGTCCTTCATTAAAAAAGGGGAGTGGAAAGCACTCAAATCTTTTTTTAAAAAGGTTTGAGCTTTTTCCGTATCTATGTACCCTCTGTTCACAAGAAGCTTTGACATAACACGAGATATATCCAATTGTTTTGAAAGTTTATCAATTTCACTTTCGTTAAAAGACGAAACAATCCATTCTTTATCCTTCATTTTATCCTCACACGCTATATCAAATTAACAATATATTTTACTACATTTCAGAATAAAAAACAAGCCCTATAAAACAAAAACTATAAAAACCAACATATTAATCTTAAAATAAACACATTTTTTCACCAAAAGTATTGACTTTTGACTCAACTTTTAGTATAGTATCCTTGTCTTTTATATCGGATATTCCGAGCATATTAAACCATAGCGCCAAAAGATTATTCTTTTAGTTAGTGTGCTGCAGCTGAAAAGACGACGACAGTCGGTACTCCTAGGCATTTTGCCTGACCTTTTGCGGGGTAGCAGCATCGGTTTGATACGAGGTAAAACTTACTGTATAAAAGATAAATTTTTTTCTCACAAACACGTGAGAGTCCGCAAAGGGGGCTGTTTTAATGGCAGACAACATAATCAATTTAAGCAATATTACCGTTACATATGACGGCGAGCGCGTTCTTAAGGACATCAGTCTTTATATTCGTGACAAGGAATTTGTCACTTTGCTCGGTCCGTCAGGATGCGGCAAAACAACTACACTGCGAATAATCGGTGGATTTGTTGAGCCGGACAGCGGTGATATTTTTTTTGACGGCAAGAAGATAAATGATCTTCCGCCTCACAAAAGACAAGTTAATACTGTCTTTCAACGATACGCTTTATTTCCTCACCTTAACGTTTATGACAATATTGCTTTTGGCTTGAGAGTACAAAAAATGGACGAGAAAGAAATCAAGCAAAGAGTATTGTCTATGCTTAAGCTCGTAAATCTTGAGGGATATCAAAGAAGGAGAATAACTGCTCTTTCGGGTGGTCAACAGCAGAGGATCGCAATAGCTCGTGCATTGGTAAACCGTCCGCGCGTACTTCTTCTTGACGAACCTCTCGGAGCTCTTGACCTACAGCTCAGAAAAGAAATGCAAATTGAACTCAAGCGTATGCAACAACAGCTTGATATCACATTTATATACGTCACACATGACCAAGAGGAAGCCTTAACAATGTCTGACACCATTGTTGTTATGAACAACGGTACTATCCAGCAAATCGGCACACCTCAAGATATTTATAACGAACCCAAAAATACTTTTGTAGCCAGGTTCATAGGTGAAAGCAACATTCTTGACGGTATAATGCTGGAAGATTATAAGGTTGCTTTTGCTGATAGAATTTATGAATGCGTTGATAAAGGCTTCACCTCAAACGAAGAAGTCGACGTTGTAATTCGTCCTGAAGATATTAAGATTTGCCCTGCAAACGACAATCTTCTCACGGGATTTGTTGAGTCTGTAACCTTTAAGGGTGTACATTACGAAATGATTGTAGATTCCTATGATATGAAATGGAAAATACATTCAACAAAAGCAGCGCAAGAGGGAGCGATTGTCGGTCTTGACTTTACTCCGGAAGATATTCATATCATGCGTAAATCTATCAACGTTATAGATGCCGTAATGTATGACAATTATTCCGTGTGTATTATGGGCAAGAATTACGAATGTACAGAAAACTGTTTGCTTTATAATGAAAGTGTACAAGTTTCTGTAGATGCTGACAGCATTTCTCTAACTGCACCGTCAAGCGAGCTTATAACCGGGACGGTTGAAGCTCTCAACAGACGTTCCTTGTTTACCGAAGCGGTTATTGATTGCGGCGAGAAGAAATGGGTTGTACACACTGTTGATCCTACTGTAAAAGAAGGGGATACCGTTGGTATAGTTATCGACCCTGAAGCGATAAGAATTCTCCGTACTGTAGAGTCAGAGCTTTCTGCCACACAGCCGAAGGAGGACGAAGAATGAAAAGAAGATCTCTTTATGCCAAGCTGTGTGCATCTCCGTATATAGTTTGGATGCTTATTTTCATTTTCGCACCCTTGCTGATGGTGTTTTACTACTCTTTCACGAATGCAGACGGAAACTTCACCATTGACAACATAATCGCCCTTGACAATTATGCAGGAATATTTATCAGGTCTATCCTCTACGGTCTTGTAACTACAGTGATAAGCTTGATTCTCGCGTTTCCTTTGGCTTATGCAATTTCGCAAAAGAGTACCAAATATCAATCTACTATCATCATATTGCTGATGGTTCCGATGTGGATGAACTTCCTCATAAGAACTTACTCTTGGATGAACATATTAAGCGATAACGGTATTATAAATTTTGTAATTGAAAAGCTGGGATTTGAACCTATCCATATGATAAATACATCTGGTGCTGTTATTCTTGGTATGGTATACAATTTTATGCCGTATATGGTACTGCCCATTTACTCTGTTATTTCAAAAATGGACAAAAGCGTTATAGAAGCTGCACAAGACCTTGGTTGTAATAAGTTCAAGGTGTTTTCTAAAGTTATTCTTCCGTTAAGCCTTCCCGGTGTTGCATCGGGAATAACCATGGTTTTTGTTCCATCGGTCAGCACGTTTTACATTTCACAAAAACTCGGCGGCGGAAAATACGATATGATAGGTGATACCATAGAGCGTCAATTCCAAACGTCTTACAACTATAACCTTGGTGCATCTATTTCCTTGATTCTTATGATTCTGTTGCTTGTTTGTATGGCATTTATGAATACGTTCACAGGTGAAGACGACGAAGGAGGAATGGTAGTATGAAAACTCTTTCACGAATTTACACAGCTCTTATACTCGTATTTATGTATGCACCAATACTTGTTCTCGTTGTTTATTCATTTAATTCATCAAACAGCACTTCGGTATTTGAAGGTTTTTCTTTAAAATGGTATACAGAGCTTTTCCGCGATGCAGAAACTCTAAAAGCTCTGTACAACACCTTACTTTTAGCATTTTTGTCGGCTGTTATTTCCACAGTACTTGGAACGGCAGCAGCCGTCGGTATCAGTTATATGAAAAACGGTCCTATCCGTTCAATCATTATGACTCTTACAAATATCCCTATGATGAATGCGGATATCGTTACGGGTGTTTCCCTGATGCTTCTCTTTGTTTTTGCAGGCAGCATTTTTGGTATATCCGGTGTATTGGGGTTTACAACGCTTCTTATAGCCCACGTAACCTTTAATTTACCTTACGTAATATTATCGGTGCTTCCAAAGCTCAAACAGCTTGACCCACATCTTTCCGAAGCGGCACAGGATTTGGGATGCACACCCATTCAAGCTTTTTTTAAGGTAGTAATTCCTTCTATCATTCCCGGAATCGTAACCGGAATGATAATGGCATTCACTTTGTCGTTGGACGACTTCGTTATAAGTTATTTTGCAAGCGGTCCCGAATTCCAGACCTTGCCATTGAGAATCTATTCTATGACAAAAAGACGCGTAACCCCTGATATGTATGCACTTTCTA
>JAZSDT010000057.1:0-6582 GCA_045531285.1 Eubacteriales bacterium | reverse complement strand
TTCGATTATGAAAGATATTAACATTTCAAAAAATATAGCGGATCTCAGAAAGCGTAAGGGCATTACCCAAGAGCAGTTGGCTGGTGCGCTGAATATTTCTCCCCAAGCTATTTCGAAATGGGAAACCAATACATCTTTTCCTGATGCGCAAACGCTTCCTCTGATAGCTACATACTTTGAAGTAAGTATAGACTATCTTTTCTACGGTGAAGACTATGCCTATAATGATATCTACAATAAGGTTTTTGACAAAGTAGCAGAACACGCACAAATGAGTATGGCATCTTATGAAGACGCTCTAAAAATTTTCGCCCCTGCTCATCACGGTATTTCTCGAGGCAATCTCAGAGGAAAGAATACTGAAATGCATGATGAGCCTGCACACATTTCTAACGAAAATGGTTTGTCACTGTTATCGGGCAAGGGATATGGCGCGCTTGTTACGAGAAAGTTTTTTGAAAACGTGAACCAAGAGACGGTAGAATTTGCACAAACAATTCTCCCCACTCTTTCAAAGAAAAACAATATTCTCGTTTGCTTGGCTATCATATCCATGAGCGACATCAGCTTTGGAGAAATGAAAGAAAAATTGAGTTTTGAGGAAAACACATTACGTGAAGCTCTTGACGAATTGATTGCTGTTAACGTTGTAATTGAAAAGAAATCCAAGCATAAATCTTTAGGCTTTACCTATGAGATCAACGAAATGTATCATACTTGTCTGTGTATTATTTTTGCAACACTTGAAATGCAACGCTATTCATTAAAAGGGATTTCGTGTTGTATGGGATACGGTGATTATCCTATACAGTTTTAATTCTTGCCCCGCCTCGCGCGGGGCTTCGCTTTTGTGTCCACAAAAGCAGTGCTTGTCAGGAAAAGCAGACGGACTTTCGGGGTGCACAAACCAAAGGCTCCCTTGTGTAAAGGGAGCTGACGCCGAAGGCGGCTGAGGGGGTGTTTTACGATAAACTTTTTGCTTTTACAATCCCTCCGTCTCGCTTGCGCGAGCCACCTCCCTTTACACAAGGGAGGCTCATTACCGCCCGACAGTATACAAAAAGTATAACACGCTATACCTTGCAGGCAAGGCGTGTGAAAAGGAGTACGAACAAATTGCTCGTACTCCTTATGATTTTTCGGCAGGCAAATCTGCTTTATGGAAGGCACCCTTTGATGCTGTTTTTTCGTTATGGGGTGAATAATGGGGCTCGACCGTATGCTCCGCATACTGCTTGCTCGGGCTTAAGCCCTCACACCATCCGCCTAAAAACAGTCCACCGGACTGTTTTCTTTACGGCGGCTGCCCTCTTAGGCTTCGAGCCCCTTCTTCTATCATATACCATAACGAAAAAACAGCACCCTTTGGTGCTGTTTTTTGTTATGGGGTGAATAATGGGGCTCGAACCCACGACCTCCAGGGCCACAACCTGGCGCTCTAGCCAACTGAGCTATATCCACCGAATTTTTGGCGCGCTTGGAGAGGCTCGAACTCCCGACCTACCGCTTAGAAGGCGGTTGCTCTATCCAACTGAGCTACAAGCGCATACACAAAAAAATGGAGCGGGTGATGGGAATCGAACCCACGCGACCAGCTTGGAAGGCTGGAATTCTACCATTGAACTACACCCGCATATCACTTTCGTGCTTGAATATAATAGCACTAATTTATCGATTTGTCAACACCTTATCGAGAAATTTTCTAAACTTTATTTATTTTTTTCAAATATGGCTTGAAAAACCTTCAAGATTTTATTGACTTTATAATAAAAATGTAGTAAAATATAATCGTCATAGTGTGGATGAGTGTTTGTCCGCATATGTGATAGAAATTTATATAAAGGAGGTGCTTTGAAAATGGGAGACATTTTGATTACTGTTCTTGTAGCAATTGCAACACTGGTTGTCGGCGCGGCACTGGGATTTCTCTACCGCAAGAAGATAGCTGAAGCTAAGATAGGTTCGGCAGAGGAAGAGGCTGTAAAGATTGTTGATGATGCACGCAAGGAAGCCGAGAGACTGAAAAAAGAAGCTCTTGTAGAATCAAAGGAAGAAATACTTCGCAACAAGGCTGAAGCAGACCGCGAGGTCAAGGAACGCCGCAATGAAGTATTCAAGCTTGAAAAGAGAGCTATCCAAAAGGAAGAAAATCTTGATAAGAAGATGGAAAACCTTGAAAAGAAGGAAGAAGCTCTTAACAAGAGTATCAAGGAAAATCAGGAACTCAAGGAAGAAATTGAGGCTATCAAGGAAAAACAGCTCCACGTGCTTGAAGAATACGCAGGACTCACCAGCGAGGAGGCTAAGGCTTATCTTGTTGAAAAGATTGAGTCTGAAGCTAAGCATGAGGCGGCACTCAGACTTGCTGACATTGAACAGAATCTCAAGGACGAGGCAGACGAAAAGGCAAAGAACATTGTTTCACTTGCTATTCAGCGCTGTGCTTCGAATCAGGTTTCTGAGGTTGCAGTGTCCGTTGTTCCCCTTCCCAACGACGATATGAAGGGTAGGATCATCGGACGTGAAGGACGAAACATCAGAACTATCGAAACACTTACGGGAGTTGACCTTATCATTGACGATACGCCGGAGGCTATCACAATGTCAAGCTTTGACCCCATGAGAAGAGAAATTGCCCGTCTATCCATTGAAAAGCTTATTTCGGACGGCCGTATCCATCCGGCAAGAATTGAAGAAATCGTAGAAAAGAGTAAGAAGGAAGTTGAACAGATAATCAAGCAGGAGGGCGAAAGTGCTCTGCTGGAGACAGGTGTTCACGGTATTAACGGTGAGCTTGTCAGACTTCTTGGAAGACTCAAATACAGAACAAGCTACGGACAAAACGTACTTATGCACTCAATTGAGGTATCTCACATTGCAGGCATGATGGCATCCGAGCTTGGACTTGATCCTACTTTAGCACGCCGTGCAGGTTTATTGCATGACATAGGCAAGGCACTCAACCATGAAGTTGAAGGTTCACACGTACAAATCGGTGTTGACCTTGCCAAGAAATACAGAGAAAACAAAGAGGTTATCCACGCAATTGAAGCTCACCATGGAGACGTTGAGGCTCAGACCATCGTTGCAGTGCTTGTTCAGGCTGCCGATGCTATTTCTGCGGCACGTCCCGGAGCAAGACGTGAAAATCTCGAAAGCTACATTAAGAGACTTGAAAAGCTTGAAGAAATCGCAACAAGCTTTGACGGTGTTGAAAAATCGTTTGCCATTCAGGCAGGCCGTGAGCTGAGACTTATGGTGAAACCCGAGGTCGTAAACGACGAAAACATGATACTTATTGCACGCGAGATAGTCAAGAGAATCGAAAACGAGCTTGAATATCCCGGTCAGATCAAGGTAAATGTTATCAGGGAAAGCCGAACTGTTGAATACGCAAAGTAAGCGTTTAATATATTTACATAAATCTAATTTGAGAATAATTATTTATTGAGATATATAAACTATTGTGAACTATTAAGTTCGGAAAATAATGCCAAGGGGGCAACCCCTTGGCATTAAAAAACAGGAGAAGTTATGTCCGAAATCAGAATTTTAGCCATCGGCGACGTAGTTGGAGAAAGCGGTACAGCGAAAATAAGGAGCACTCTCTGGGACTTGAGAAAAGAGCTTGGTGCCGATGCTGTTATTGTTAACGGTGAAAATTCGGGGGCAAAGGGCGGTATTGACAAAAACAGTGCCGAAACCATCTTTGCAGGAGGTGCCGACGTTATAACTACGGGAAACCACGTCTGGCAGATAAAGCAGTTCCACGACTATATCGAAAACTCCGTTTCGGTTCTCAGACCTGCCAATTATCCGTGGGAATGTCCGGGCAGAGGATACGGAATCTTTGACGTGTCGGGCTATAAAATGCTGGTTATATCACTGCAAGGAACGGTGTTTATGGAGAGTCTTGAATCGCCCTTCCTTAAAGCTGAGGCTATCCTTGAAAGAGAAAAGGGCAATTATGATTTTTGTGCCGTTGACCTGCACGCAGAAGCAACAAGCGAAAAGATTGCCTTCGGTCTTGCCTTTGACGGCAGGATAAACGTTATCTTCGGCACACATACTCACATTCAGACAAACGATGCCAGAATATTCAAAAACGGTACGGGGTACGTTACCGACGTGGGTATGACAGGCGTTTACGATTCGGTTTTAGGAATTGAGCCTGAGCTGATGATAAAAAAATTCTACACGAAAATTCCTCAATATCACAACACGGCAAAGGGAGACGTTACGGTTTCGGGTGCGCTGTTCACCCTTGATACCGATACCTTCCGTTGCACCAACGTGAAATTGATAAACATACAGTGAATCACTGTTGACAATGCTCGCCTATCCTTATCTTTGCTCTCGTCCAAGCAAGCTATAACGGCGAGGTTCTTATTACTCTTGTAATTCAAAAAAAGCAGTGAGTCACTGTTGTCAATGCTCGCCTATTCTAAATACAGAATAACAGTTCCCCACTCTACAAACGTAGAGTGGGGATTCTTTTGCCGTTTTGCTATGGCTGTATTGCGACGCTTATACTACCTCGAACGCCCAGGTAGGTCTGCACTTCATCAAAAACAGCCAATCCTCTGAGTCTGAGCCGTCATTGGCACCGTGGGAAGTTTCAAACGCACGATCCACAGCCGCCTTTGAAAAAGTAACTGTCTTTTCCTCGGTTGTTGCCGTGTCCAGCTGAAACACAAGATTGTATATGCTCTCATATTCAAGAGGGCAGTCCTTGAGGTTAAGATTACTTCCCACAAAGTCATAAAACTTTATATACTTCAAGGACGTACAGCCTTCAAAAAACTCCTTACCAAGCTCCTGGGTTCTGGCAAGCTTCAGACCGTTTATGGTGTGGAGCTTCCTTGCCTTATTGAACATATATGAAACGCTGGTCGCATTGGATATGTCCAAAAACGGCACCTCGGTAACAGAAGAAAGATAAAACATATAGTCTGTCGCATTGGCTTTTGACAAATTAATATACGAACCGCTTTTTTGAAGCAATTCATTCAAATCTGTTATGGCGCTGAGAGTGAACATACTGATTGCATCGGTTGGAACAAGTCCGTACTTGGGCTTGAAATTGTGGTCGTTCCAGCCCGAGCCGGCAAAGCCTCTGGTATAAAGCTCACGCTTTCCGTTCTCCTGGTAATTGTCCCAGAATACGTCATATTCTTCCTTCTTACCGTCCTCAACACCCTTTAAATAAAGATTTCTGTTCTCTTCCTCCAGCTGTGAAACTTTTTTGCTCAGGTCGTCAATGCTTCTTTCGTACGCTTCCTTCTGGTCTTGGGCAAGCTGGGTTACAGTTCCAAAATCCGCTTTAAACTGACTGCCCGATGAGTGAAAGTCAACGTTCAGCTTCATCATATCACCTCCTCTTTAAGTACACGCTTCACGTTCAAATTGAAAATGTCGGTAGTCATTACGTCTCCTTCGTGAGTCTTCCCCTTAAGCTGAAGCTCTGTCTTTTTGCCGTCCTCAAAAGCAAGTGTCTCTTCCTGGGACAGCTTAACGGAAAAATGCTTTTCATCAAGCTTTTTGCAATCCTTTGTAAGTGTTTTTTCCACACTAACGTAACCGTTACCAACCTCTTGCTTTATAACGATATAAATTTCGCTGAATACAGACAGGTCCGTTTCGGTCTCAAATTCAAACGTCGGGGTCGCTCCCCTTCTGATGTCAATCATTGTTTTTACCTCCAAATAAAATTTATTTGCGCTAACCGGTTGCACAACTTTATTTTATACTGACATAGCATGACATACAATGACATCTTTCATCTGCAATCAATCTATTTGAAAAATAATTTTATATTAAAATAACTAAAAGTACTGCATATAACCATAAGCAGACACATTTTTACCAAAAATAATAATACCATTAGTTATAAAATATAACTAATGGTGGTTTGATTATGGATTACAGTTCTATTGGAAATAACATTAAAAAATACCGTACGGAAAAAAAGATAACGCAAGAGACGCTTGCAAGAAAAACCAAACTGACTCAACCATATATCGGCATGATTGAACGAGGAGAAAAGGTTCCGTCTCTGGAAACCTTGATAAACATACTCAACGCTCTGGAGATATCCGCAGATATGGTACTGCACGACGTTCTGGTAACAGGTTACGTCGTAAAAGACTCTTTGCTTGCTCAAAAGCTGGAAACTGTCTCCCGGGAAGATCGGTCAAAAATCCACGAAGTTGTCAACGTTATGATAAAACATTCCAAAAAGGAAAAATAATTTTTTGTGTTCGACAAGCTTCGACAAATTATGCAATACTCCTATGTCATAATATAACCGTAAGTTACTTACAATAAATAAAAGTTATAATACATAGGAGGACAAAATGAAAGAAGTCATCACAACAATCGCAAAGGAAAACAACGTAAATGTAGAGGAAGTTGAAAAGGCAATGCAGGAGGCAATCAGCCTTGCGGATTCACGTGAAATGGAAGCTCTGCGCAAAAGCCTTGGAAGAGAGCCCTCTGTGGAGGAATTTATTCTTTACTGTGCAGCTCAACTGTCATAAGTTACATATAAAAAAGCGGCTAGCAGCCGCTGGCAAAGCTCGC
>JAZSDT010000044.1:0-3163 GCA_045531285.1 Eubacteriales bacterium | reverse complement strand
TTCATATACTAGGGAATTGCATTAAAACAGCCTCGCCGTTTTACATTGTAGGGTTATATCCAATGGTTGCGATAGGCGAGCATTGCCAGCGGTCGCTGACCGCTTTTTTATACCCTATATTAAAATATGATACACCTTAACCAAAGAAAAGGACTTTGAAAAACCTTCGTAGACCTTCCTCATCTTCTGTGGTATGTTTGTGTTGCCGAAAGCCGAAAAGAATTATCGGCAAAATCAGCAGAGCTTGGAAGACTCAAAAAACAAAGAATGAGTTGGAATCTTTGTTGAAACGACTGTATGAAGATAACGTGTTGGGGCGAATTACAGATGACCAATTCCATATGCTATCGGGCGGCTACACATCAGAGCAAAAGGATGTTGAATTACGGATACCTGCGTTGGAAGATGAAATCGAAGCACTTAAATCTGCTGCCACAAACACGGACAGGTTCATTGCACTTGCTAAGAAGTATATTCACATCGAAGAACTTACACCGGAAGTATTATTGACCTTCGTATCCAAAATTGTTATACACGAACGAAGTGAAAAACGATCGGAAAGCGCAACACAGCAAATCGATATATATTTCACTCACATAGGAAATGCAGGTCAAATTTAAGGCAAAGGAAAAGGGTGAACAGCCTAAACTGTTCACCCAACTTCCGCACCGTTATGCATTAAAACATATGTTTAAACGCTTCACCTATTTCTTCAATTCCATATTCTTTAGAGGCTGAGTCTACGTCGATTACAGCTTTGTCAATAATAGACTTTGTATTCTCACCGGCTTCGTTGTAGAGGTCGGTGATTTCTGCGCCTGTGCTTGTATAAGCGGTGTCCATGATAGTGTCGTGCATAGCCTCTGATTCGGATACGGCTTTGGTCATGGAATAGACCTCGGAGGTTTCAACGTCCTTTTCTTCGACTATGTTATTTACAAAGTGCACGATCTCTTCAAAAGCCGCTGCTTCTTCTTTTACGAATTCGTCTTCAACCTCTTGGTTTATTATTTCAATAACCTCCTCCTCACTTTTTTCTCCCTTTTCAAAGCTTTCGCTGAGCTCTGTCTTTTCTGTGGGAGCTTGTGAGGGAATGTTTATTGCATTAATAATGCTGTTTACAATTTCGTCTGATTTTTCTTTATCGGAAGATATTTTTGTAAAAAGCGTGTCAACGTATTTGGTTGTAACTTCAACTAAAATGTCAGCGTGTTCATCGGGAAGATTTATTACGCTATTGGTGAGAGCAGTAAAATTGTCATTAAGAATATCGGTATTTTCTTCATTATAGTTTGTATAAAGTGTACGGAACTCCTTTTCCAAAGGAGTGTCTACCTTAACGGCAGTTTGACTTTCTTGGCTAGGTTTGTCCGTTGTACTGTCTTTTTCTGCTTCAAATTCCGTATCGTCATATTCGTATTCTATTGGCGGAAACAGTTCCTCAAGTGTTGAAAAATTAAGCAGAGGGCTTTCTTCCACTTCTCCAAAGATGTTTTTACCCACAAAAAACGACGTCACAACGATACAAAGCATCATTGCAAGAGCAACTATGGTAATAAGATATTTTTTCATACTGTTCTCCTTACTTGCTTTCGGCAACGTGATTTACTATATTGTAAATTGCCTGTACCGATGCAAAAAATTCTTCGTAGGTGGATACGTTTTCTTTTACGTTACGTATGATTCTTTCTGCACTGTTTTTAACAAAGAGCTTTTTATATTCGGGGTCTTGTGAAAGCGTCAACAGAATTTTTTCGGGAAGGTTTGTAGTAGGTTCGAATCCGTACAAACCGTCTAAGATTCTTCCTACAAGTGCAAAATTACTGAAAACAACGGTTATGTCTTTGTTCTCCGCTTCATAAAACTTGATAGCAAGTGCCGAAGCGGACGAAATAAGCTTTGAAAAAGACGCTTCGTCGTTATCGTCGCATATTTCGGTGTGGTTTATCAAAGAGAACATTTCGTCCTTTTCTTCAATTCCCAGTGAATCGCACACAAAGTCTACTCCGTATTCGGTAACTATATCCAGTGAGCCGTGGTGAGTTGACAGCCCGAACAAATTATCGCTGACCACATCGGATACTTCTTGATTGCTTATAGAACGAAGAATGACAAGATGTGCTGTTCCTTCCTTCAGCTTGTCTGCTTTTGCGCCATTGGCTACAGCCTTTACCGCGTTTGAAATATTGTGGAGGTCCTTGGAGAGAACCGTTATGTCGTTGCTGGAATATTTCTGTGCCGCAACGTCTATAAATCTGTTGGTGTAATCATCTTCAAATTGTAATGCGTGGAGAATTTCGGGGAGTACTGCAAGAACCACAGGGGAGTCTGCAAAGGTGTCGACAACGTTTGACACGTGCTTCAGCTCTTCACCGGAGCGTTCCACAGGGCTGTTAAGATGCTCATAGAAAGCAATGAAATCCACTTCGTCACACAGTAAATCCTGTACCAGAGTAGTTGCATTAAACTTCAGGGTCTTACCGCCGTTTGTTACGAGTGTGGTGTCGGAAAGTGAATCGGAGACTGCAGTTAGAATAGCCTTCATTCCGGTAACGTATTGAATTTTGCCAAATACCTCTGCCTTTGACGTGGGTATATAGGTTTTGTCCACGTCCGTTGCAATTTCGTGAATATTGGTGCCCCTATAGTTCTTGTCGCGTGCCTTGTTTATTGAAGGCTCAAAAAGATTGGAAGCAAAATCCACAGGCAAGCAGGAAAGCATCATAATAACAAACGCTCCCAATACACCGAGTGCAACCGAAATTACGTTCTTTTTGCTCTTCGCATTTGCAGGCTTTTCAAAAATACCTTTGCTGCTGCCCTTTGAAATAATGGTAACGATAAGCTTGAAAATAATAAGAAGCAGCCAAAAGATAAGGGTCATAATTAAGGGGCGAATAATAACCGCAATTATTGAGGTAATAGAGGTGGTTGCCGACATGGAAGCATTGAGATATTTGTTTACAAATATGCTTTGAATCGTAATCAGGTTGGCTATACCGTCAAACAATCCCAGCTTTGTTGGGATAAAAGCGAGTATAAAAGCTACTGGAATACTCAAAAAAAGAAAAAGCCTTTCGCCAACACTCTTCTTATGTGCAATAAGTCCGCCCAGAAGCATTGAACCGATTAACAGTTCGATAAAAATAAGTTCCAGTTTCAT
>JAZSDT010000175.1:0-2686 GCA_045531285.1 Eubacteriales bacterium | reverse complement strand
ATACCACTCGCCGTGGGGTAAAAAGTAGATCTCCTTGATCTGCTCGCCGTAAACGCTTGTGTCCTTGCATACCTCGCCGTAAAAGTCCTCTTTTATGGCGTATTCTCCAACAATCGCCCACTTGCCGACGATGCTTTCGTCATCCGCAAAGGGCAGATCAACGTTATCCTGTACGTTCTCCGGCGTATCACTAAGTTTGACCGCGTCGCAAGTCAGATACACCTCATTTGTCCCTGCCTCGCCGTGCACCTGATAACCGGAAATACGCTGATACCGATTGGTGATCAGTGCTTTTTCCATGTCTTTTCGCATTTTGTTTTGCAAATTAGCATCAAATTTTTCGGATGCCGCCTGCTCTACGCCGTATTTTTCCGTGAATTTCAATTCCATCATAGAATGATACCCTCCTTGCATCATTTTTTTTGCTTTCTCCAACTCCGAGAGCATCCTGTGCAGCTCCGCTTTTTTCTTTTCAAACAAAGCTTGCATTCCTCTGTCGCTCTGCAAATACGAAAGCATCTGCTTGATCTCAGGCAAGGAAAAGCCTGCTTTTTTAAGTGCGGTGATACGCAAAAAGATCGGAATTTGCTCAGCGGAATAATAGCGGTAACCCGTAAAACGGCCTACATAATCCGGCTCCAGCAATCCTTCTTTGTCATAGTGTCGCAGCACCGAAATTTTTGTGCCGCAGATCTTTGCGAACTCGCCTATTTGCATGATTTTCCTCCGGTTTTTGTGATGTAAAGGTACCTTCTGATAGGATTGTATACCTGACCTTTAGGTGAGAGTCAAGAGGTTTTGAAAATTTTTTTATGAAATTTAAAACCGATCCCCATCTCGGATATAATAGAATCCCCTTAGAGTAAACACTTGAAAAAATTTCAAGACTACACTAAGGGGATTTTTTATGCAAAGAAGGAACCATAAAAACAAAAAGTATACAGCAGAATTAAAATTAACTGCAATATTGGATTATCTAAACGGAGGTGGGAGCCAACGAGAAATATGTAAAAAATACGGAATATTAGATCACCATACACTCAGAGATTGGATTTTATGGTATAATGGTCATAGAGAGTTTAAAGAGCGGAGTTCCGCAAAAGGAGAAATCTATATGACCAAGGGAAGAAGAACCACACAAGAAGAACGATCAGAAATTGTAGCGTTCTGTATCGAACACAATAAGGATTACGGTTTAACGGTAGAGACCTACAACGTGTCGTACCAGCAAATATATGCTTGGGTACGCAAGTACGAGGAAGGCGGAGTGGACAAGCTTAAGGATAACCGCGGCAGAACCAAGCCGACAGAGGAAATGACTGAAGTTGAAAAGCTCAAAGCCGAAATGAAAATCCTTGAAGCAAAAAACAGACAGCTTGAAATTGAAAATGCCTTCATAAAAAAACTACAGGAGCTGAAAGGTGGTGGTCGCTGACCGGAGTGCGTCAAGAGCATATCTACATAGCTCTCGAATTTCTTAATACGCATATGGGTTATTCCATCAAGGAAATGTGTATTGCGCTGAAATTAAACAGAGCTTCGTATTACAAGTGGAAGAAAAGGAAACAAAGCAAAAGTGAACTTTTAAACATACAAATTACGGGGTATGTAAAGGATTTCTATGAAGAAAGCAACGGCGTTCTCGGTTACAGACAGATGTGCATTAACATTAACAGAGAGAAGATTGACGAACTTCCTCACAAAGTTAACGTTAAGAGAGTTCGACGTATTATGCGTATACTCGGGCTCAAATCTGTTATTCGCAGAAAACGCCCGAATTATGTGAAATCTACTCCTGAAATTACCGCCGAGAACGTCCTCAACAGAGATTTCAAGGCAACCGTTCCGTTTGAAAAATGGCTTACCGATGTTACGGAGTTTAAGTATTACGTAGGTATCGAAGTGAAAAAGCTTTACCTTTCTGCAATACTTGATCTTTACGATAGACGTATTATTGCATACAAGATAGGCGACAGTAACAACAACGAATTGGTTTTTACAACCTTTGAGGAAGCAATAACTCTTTATCCTAATGCAAAGCCAATCTTCCACAGCGATAGAGGATTCCAGTATACAAACAAGGTGTTTCACCAAAAGCTTGTTGATGCAGGTATGGTCCAAAGCATGTCTCGTGTCGGCAGATGCCTCGACAACGCTCCGATGGAAGGATGGTGGGGAATCTTGAAGTCCGAAATGTACTACCTCAAAAAATTCACGAGCCGTGAATCTCTTGTTTCTGCTATTGAAAATTACATACTCTTTTACAATACTCGACGTTATCAGAAGCGGCTAAATTGTATGACTCCGTACGAGTATTACCTCGCCACCACCGCGTGACGAAAAATCTCCCCCTGAAGCGCTGCAGGGGGAGATAAAAGAATCTATTTAATTAACATATTCTTTTTGTTTTTTTGTCTGTCTACTTGACAGGGGGCATATCAGTCTGGGTATTTTTGTCTTGGTGTTTAATTTTGATTATAAATTGAAGCTTGAGCGAAAAATCAAGAGAATGAGATATTCAGTTGGTAGGATTCGCCACCGTAGGTGATTTTAGCAGATGCGGATTTCAGTTTTCCGTTTTCTGTCTTTATAGTACCTTTAGCTTTGTAATCGTCTTTTACCTTTGATTTTGAGTCCTTTAAAAGCTGGTTGATGGTATCGTAGTCCGTTTGGTTTTTGAAGGATT
>JAZSDT010000156.1:0-32069 GCA_045531285.1 Eubacteriales bacterium | reverse complement strand
CATCCTTCGCTTGTAATTCTGCCTGCACATTCAACCGTAAGAAAAATATCTATTCTGTCCGGTATATACGTTTTCTTTATGGTACCATCATCAAGAGCAATATAAGTTTCAGCCGGACGGTATGACTTCTCCAGCACCTTGCCAAGATTTCTATCGTCGTCACGATCTCTAAGTTCGCTGTCAAGCTGTATAATATCAAACGATTCTCTTTGTACGTTGTTGATACGAACAGAATACACTATAGTCTCGTTTGAACGTATAGAAACAATACTTTCTTTAAGTCCGCTCCTGAGAGCCACAGCAAGTACAGCAGCTAAAATAATAAGCAAAATCAAAAAATCTATTGCGTTAAATCTTACCTTTTTAATTTTCATGCCGCAGCCTCCTCTTTATCAATCTCCTTAATACTTAAGCAGTAGCCCTCTCCTATAAACTCAGGCACTCTGAAATAAACAACCTGTCCCACGACAAGCTCGAATGCGTTGATTTTGTATCCGGATTCGCTTCTTTTAAAGGTATCCCTGACGGTCACACGAACGTTGTAATACTCGTATTCCCTTCCCTCAATAGGCTGATTATTTTCTTCTCCGTCCAAGACAATTGTGTCTCCGTTCTCGTCAAGTGGAGGATAATAAGCAATATACATTTCTCCTGTTTCTGTATTTGTTGCAATATTATACGCAGGAGAAATTGCAATATCAACAATTTCGCCAATCTGTTGCTCTCTTACTGTTTCGACAGCCTTATCACCTATTTTAATATTGTCAAGATAGTCCTTGTGAACTGTTTTCAGTTCCACAACATACTCTAATTCTACCTCTGAATTTGATGCAACCGTATTTCTTGCAGACATATAATAATACATTACCACACCTATGGCTATAACAACAAGAATTATCAATACATCAATAATATTAAACCTGTATTTCTTTTCATTTTTTGTCATCTCAGTATACCTCACATAATGTTTTCGTCTGTGCGTTCTTCGTTTTTATAAATATTCAATGTCGCAACCGCAACGGCAAGCATCATCCAGAAGAATGCAAACACGCGGTAGTTATACCACACGTAGTCCGTCAAGCCTTGTGCGAGAATTGCCAACAAACCGCAAGATATCGCTCCTGCCAATAGCTTTGCTTCTCTTACGTTAGTATTCTTGATAAAAGAAAACACCTTGGAAAAGAACAGCACAATTGTAAAAATAAATACGGCAAAGCCAAAAATTCCAAGTTCCAATAAAAGCTGTAAATACAAATTGTGGGTATGGGGAGCTGCTTCTATTCCAGCAAGGGCATATTCTGTATACATGGTCTGGAAAGCCTCTGTTCCTATTCCTATTCCTGACACCAAATAATCTCGAATCATATTAGCAGATGCTTCCCATATAAACACTCGGTAAGACGTGGATGAATCCGTCATATTTCCTATACTGGCAAACCTGTCTATTATTGACGACGGCAAAACAGGTATAGCAAGAGGAACAAGCAATACCCCCAGCGTGTACATACCCAGAGCATTTTTGTTTATTATTACGAAAAAGATTATAAGCGAAGCAATACATCCAAGCCAAGCACCTCTTGACCACGTGTAGACAAGCGCTAATATTGATGTGGCAAGTGCTACAAAATAAGATGTTCGTTGAGAAAAGTCCTTTGCCAATACCACGAAAGCCAATGCAACAGGAATGAGCATTATCAAGTATTCTCCGAAAACGTTTGGATTTTCAAAGGTAGATACTACTCGTGTTTCAATCCCTGAAAACATATCACTGTCCGTCCACGTGGTATCAGGCGTTGCAAAAAAGTTTTGATAAATGCCGTAAACAGAACAAGCAAAAAAAGAAACCAAAGAAAGTGAAAGCAATTTATTCAAGAGTTCTTTTGTTTTTATAAGGTTTACTATAAGGAAATATACACTTATAAAGCAAACGAAAACGCAAGCCGGAGGAATGCTTGAAGAAGAAACCGAGAACAATCCGCCAAGAAGCATAAACAATGCAAAAATCATGACAAATACGTCCAACAAATCAAACTTAACAGAACGCTTACCTCTTATAACCTTAAATAAAAATGCGATATAAGTGAGAATTATTTCAGCACAAATTACCATCGTAGGTAAAAAAGGAAGCGTTGCTACTGTTATTATAACACTTACCTCGGGCTTGTTGAACACTATGGCCACGTATGCCAATGCAAAGACCGCAACAACGTAGTAAATCGGCTGTATCACAACCGAAAAAGCACCCAATACAACACCTATCAAAACCGCCAACGCAGTATTTTCCGCTATGGGTTTCCGTTTCACTTCTTCGTTTTTATATCCAAGGAAACGTATTATTATCCGTCCGACACGGCTATTGATAAGGCTCTCACACAGCTCGTCTTTAGACGAAAGCAAAGGCAAAGAAATCACAATAAACCCAACGCCTTGCCATAAAAGAGTAGAAGTATCAGTATTTGTTTCAATAAAGAATTTTTCAATAATACCGATTCCGGCAGAAAATACGCCTATTATAAATATAACGAGTCCGTACATACGAAGCTTTGAGCCCATGATTACGTCCAACAGCTTGTGAACATAGGTATAAAATACACTGTTTTCTATGCTGTTTGCAACCGCACTTTTTATACCGATAACGTTTTTCTTACGGGGAGTTACGTTGTAAATCAGCTTTGACACAAAGCTTTCCCTAGCTTTGTTATTCAAAGAATCGTATGAAGTTAAAAGCTGTGCTGTTTTTGAGGTACATATCTTTGAGTGAAAAAAATTGGCAACCTTTTTTAATACGTTTACAAACACACTGGTTTCAAACGTTTGCCTGAATTTTCCGATTTTGTTCAAGAAATCACTCCTTTTTCTTTTTTAGCGATAATATCGTTTTTTCACGAAAAACAAAAAGTAACACAAAATATACAATAATGCCAAAAGCGGCAATTAAAACTGCAAACAAAACGTTCACGAAGAAGCCTTGAGTATACGGGTCAAGACCTAACGCGCTTTTAAGAACAAGCATTAACGTAGCTGAAATCACTCCGGAAATAAGTATTTTTATAAGGTTTAATAAATATACAAAGTCGAAAAATCCTTTTATGCACACCACAGAAAAAATCAGCATTGATATTCCCGACACGAGAATTCCCACAGAATAAGCTATTCCCAAAGCACCGATATCGAATGAAAAAACGTCAATAAGTACCCAAAGAGCCACAAGGTTTGCAAGAATACCCAGTACTACAGACACAACAACGTATCTCGGCTTTTTCATTGCATAAAAGGTTCTGCTGAGAAATTCCACAAGCGTAAATCCTATCATACCCGGAACAAGAGCGCGTAAAATCAGCGTTACGTTTTCGGCTGCTCTTACGTCAAAAGAGCCTCTTAAATATATAACAGAAACGCCCTCAGGAGCAAGAGTAATAACTGTTGCGGCAATAGGTACCGTCATAAGCAAAGCACTGACAAGACCCAGTCTGCCCGTTTCGGCAAAGCCATCCAAACTGTCATTAGCCTGTGAGGAAAGCTTAGGAAAAATGTAATTACAAACGCCGTAAGTAGTTATACCGGTTATAACGGTAAAAAGATTTATAGCATACTCAAAGGATGGAATCGCTCCCTGAGTAGCCGTGTAGGTAGCAAATCTCATACTGAGAAGCATACAAACAGGTGAAAGCCACGAACCCATTATAATAGGCGGAGTAAGCTTTATTGCTGTAACAAATCCTTTGTTTTTGAAATCGAGTAACAGCTTATGACGGTATCCCGATTTTATAACCGGTACAACAAGTGTCAGAAGCTGAACCATCCACGCCGCTGTTTGAGCAATCGCAAGACCTTTTATACCGAATATTTTGTTAAAAAACAAGAAATAAGCGATTATGAGAATATTCGAAACAGCACTTATAAAAGCCGGAACTATATATTCTCCGTTAGACTGCAGAACGCCAACGAAAGTATATGATGCCGCCGCAAATACTATCAAAGGAAACATTATTCTCAAAAGCAAAACTGCAAGTGTTCTTGTCTCGGGAAGCAGTCCCGGTGCAACCAACTCAAGTAATTGTTCGGCGAAAATTACTCCCAGTAACGCAACCGCTCCTGTAAGCAACAGCAGAAAGTTTAAATAAATCGCAGTAAAGGAATTTTGATCCTGCTTCTTATTTTCCCCTGAAAACGAATTATATACAGGAATGAAGCATCCCAATATGGCAGATGCAAACACTATATCAAAAAATGAAAGCGGTATTCTTGATGCGGCAGAAAATGCAGTTGCATTTTCCGTTGTACCATAGGCGGCGGCAAGGAGAACGCCTCTGAACATTCCTAAAACCTTGGAAATGAGCATCGCGACAATCATAAGCAACACGGTAAACGTTGCAGATTTAGTCTTTCTTTCCATTGCCCTCTCCTCCGGTACAAGCTTTAATTATATAATCCTTTAATTCTTTTTTCTTTTCTTCCATATTCAGTTTGTTGTAAAGATCAGGACGCCTGATACGTGTCAGCTCTAATGACTGCTCAAAGCGCCAGGTCTCAATGTCGGAATGATTGCCGGACAGAAGAACGTCGGGAACCTTTACACCGCGAAACTCATAGGGTCTGGTATACTGCGGAAACTCCAACAGGCCGTTGGCAATGCTTTCTTTTTCATGACATTCGGGGTCCGATAAAACGCCGTCGGCAAGTCGTGAAACAGCATCTACAATCACGGCTGCAGCAAGCTCGCCGCCTGTGAGCACAAAATCGCCTATGGATATTTCTTCATCTACTATCTCGTCCAATATTCTTTGGTCAACACCCTCGTAATGTCCGCAAAGTATCGTTACGTTTTCTTTTGTAAGAAGCTCCTTTGCTACACTGTGACAAAAAGTTCTTCCTTTTGGAGAAACGTATACTGTATATGGCTTTGTACCCAGTTTTTCAACTATCGCTGAATAACAGTTCCATATTGGAGGAGCCGACATAAGCATTCCCATACCTCCGCCATACGGTGTGTCATCAACCTTGCGATGTTTGTTTTCGGAAAAGTCTCGAATGTTATGACACTCAATTTCAACAATACCGTTTTTTCTTGCACGTCCGATTATACTTTCGTCAAAAACCGTGTTGAGCATATCGGGAAAAAGAGTCATTATATCAAATCGCATTAGTCGATCAGCCCTTCTATCAAATCAAAATATACGCCTGTTTCAAGATCAATTTTTTTAACAAAAACAGGGATAGCAGGTATATAAACAGTCCGCTTATCTGTCAGCTCGATTTCGTACAGGTCTCCGCTTCCTTTGTCGGTAAAATCAATTATTTTTCCGAAAACGTCTCCGGTGGCACCGTCAATTGCACAAAGACCTATAATATCGGCAATGAAAACTGCTCCGTCTTTTTTCGGAACGTTGTCTCTGTCTACAAAAACAGTTCTGCCCTTGTATTTCAAAGCGTCGTCAAGTGAGTCTATCCCCTTGAATTTAACAAGCATAAACTTACCAAATTTTCTTATACCTTCAACCTCGAGTTTTCCCTCTCCGTTATCAAACAAATAAAACTCCGGCACCTTTGCATAGCTTGTCTGATTATCACACCAAACGTCAAATTTAAACTCGCCTCTCACTCCGTGAGTGTTTATTAGCTTTCCAGCTTCAAGATATTTTATCATAATTTTCCTCTGAATTATTTCCTTTATTTAGTAATTATATCACAGCCGTACAATTTTTTCAACATTAAAATTCTTATATTCATCATTTATTTGAAACTCTATACAGTTAAAAGAATTATATATTTTGCAAGAGCTTCCGGAGTTAGACCAAAGCCGTTGCTGACCCACCATTTTACAGCTTCGGCAACAGTTGATGACAAATGATTCAATAAAAAGTCTCGTGGGATATCTTTTTTGAAGTTATCTATATGCTGTTCAAAAAGCGTACAAATGTGTTTCTTAAAATAGCTCATAAATATTTCTCCACTGTCAGACATCAATATTCCCGACAAATCGTTTTTGCTGTCTTTTATATGCCACAGAGTATGAGCTAACTTCCCTTCAAGGTCATAATCCTTACCGGACCATGGACATGGATCGTATTCAAACACATGATAAAAGATTTCGGAACACATGGCTTCAAGGAGCATATCCTTGGTTTCAAAGTGAGAATAAAACGTGCTTCTTCCAACGTCAGCCTCGTCTATTATCTCTTGAACTGTAATGTGGTCATATCTCTTTTTCTCCAATAAAGTTCTAAACGCTTTGAAAATAGCTTTTCTTGTTTTTTGCTGTCGTCTATCCATAAATCCTCCTGTACAAAAAAGTCAAAATGTTCGATAAGTTACATAATATAAAATTTGATTATTGATTTTTATTTGCCTTGGTTATATACTTTTTACAGAACACAATGTTCGGTAACGAATATATTATACTGCGTAAGAAAGGATTTGTCAAATATGTTTGAAAAAATCGAAGAGTATCTGGAAGGAGTAAAAGGAACCATAATAAGCGGCGTATTTTTACTTTTAAGTCTTCTTATCCCTAAAATATTTAAGGTAGAGATTCCAATTTATCTTGATCCTGCGTGGATATCAGTGCTTATCTCAGGAGTCCCACTGATAGCATTGGCAATACGCAGAATTATAAAAAATAAAGGTATATCAAAAATATCCTCTGCCCTGCTGATATCGGTTGCAATGATAGCAGCTATCATTATAGGTGACCTCTTTGCTGCAGGAGAAGTAGCATTTATTATGGCAATAGGCGAAATACTTGAAGACAAAACTACAGAGCGTGCAAAAAAAGGACTGAAAAAGCTTATCGAGCTACAGCCATTGCAAGCAAAAAGAGTTACGGGCGAAACGGTAGAAGTGGAGGAAATCAGAACAGGCGACTTGCTCCGTATACTTCCGGGCGAAGCTATACCGGTTGACGGCGAAATAGTTTCGGGAGAAACGTCTGTGGATCAATCTATTATGACGGGCGAATCATTACCCGTCGATAAAAAAGTTGGAGACAACGTTTTTTGCGGTACTATAAACCGTTTTGGCTCCATTGACATAAAAGCTACTAACACAGGCGAGGATTCTTCGCTCCAAAAACTAATCCGTATGATTAAGGAGGCTGAAGACAAGCAGGCACCTATGCAAAGAATTGCAGACAAGTGGGCTAGTTGGCTTGTGCCTTTAGCTATGGTAATTGCTATAATTGCAGGTATTGCAACAAGTGACATAGTAGTAGCTGTAACCGTGCTCGTTGTTTTCTGCCCATGCGCTTTAGTTTTGGCTACTCCTACGGCAATAATGGCGGCAATCGGTCAGGCAACCAAACACGGTGTTATTATTAAATCAGGCGAAGCACTTGAAAAAATGGGCAATGTAAACACTGCCGCATTTGATAAAACAGGCACTCTTACATACGGAAAACTTTGTGTTTCCGACGTCATTTCTTTTAATCCAAAATTCAACGAAAATACAATTATTACACTCACTGCATCTGCCGAGAGCAAAAGCGAGCATCCTTTGGGAAAAGCTATAACCGAATACGCTGTAAAAAAAGGTTCAAAACTAATCGAAACAGATTCCTTCGTTATGGAGGCAGGAAAAGGTATTACGGCAGTAATTTCAGGTAATACTGTTATCTGCGGAAGTGAAAGATTTATCGAAGAAAAAGGGATAGCTTTTTCAGACAATAGAATTACCGCATTGAAAATGCAAGGAAAAGCAATAGTAATAACCGCTGTAGGAAATAACGTCATAGGAGCAATCGCGCTTTCGGACACGCTCAGAGATGATGCAAAGAATACAATTGCAAAAATTTTGCACGAAGGTGTAACACCTGTTTTGCTTACCGGTGACAATAAAAACACTGCAGAGTATTTTGCAAGCTCTGTAGGTATAAGTGAAGTTCAGTCACAGCTTTTACCTGACGAAAAAGTAATGGCTATAAATGCTCTCAAGGAACAAGGTAAAACCGTATGCATGGTTGGTGACGGAGTAAACGATGCTCCTGCACTGAAAAGTGCTGACGTGGGTATCGCCATGGGAACTATGGGAAGTGACATTGCAGTAGAAGCAGCCGATATTGCGTTGGTCGGAGACGATATATCAAAGCTCCCGTACCTGAAACGCTTATCAAACGCGACAGTCAAAACAATAAAATTCAGCATTTCTCTTTCACTGCTTATAAACCTTATTGCCATTATACTCTCGATAGCAAAATTACTTACACCTACCACAGGTGCTTTAGTGCACAATGCAGGATCATGCTTTGTTGTACTTATCGCGGCACTGCTGTACGACAGAAAGTTTGACTAAACATAACGGACGAAGAATCTTATATTCTTCGTCCGTTATATTTATATAACAAATATTATTTGATTCTACAGTCTGTAAACCTTTCCTGCTCTGGTTCCGTTGTAAGCTCCGTTTTCAAGAACAGTTTTTCCGTCTATAATAACGTATTCAAGTCCTTTATTGTTTGGAGTACAGTTTATATAATCAGCGCAATCGGTTACGTTATCGGCATCAATAATGCAAAGATCCGCATCGTATCCTTCGGCAATAATTCCTTTGCTGTCAAGATGATACACGTGTGCTGGGAGCGAAGTCATTTTTCTTATCATTTCAGGCAATGAAAGCAGTTTCTTGTCGTTAACGTACTTTGCAATAGCTCTCGGGAAAGATGCTCTAAGACGCGGATGAAACGACGAAGATGCTCCTGCAACGGATGCATCAGTACAAATCATGGTACGCGGGTGCTTGATAACGTATTCAAGATCCTCGTCACACATCATAAAGAAGCAAGCCTGTGCACCGCCGTTACTTAGTCTTATAATATCGAAAACAGTTTCGTATCGATCTGTCTGTCCTCGCATTTCGGCAATTTCGTTTATGTTTTTACCGGCATACTCACTGTGTGTACCGCAAGAAGTTATAAGTGCCCAACTAAGATCATCGCCCCATTTTTTCAGCCAATGAGCCTTTATCTCGTCGCATTTTTCTCGGCTGTCAAGCAAAGCAACGACATTTTTTGTGCCTTCCGGATGGAACATTTTAGGTACGAAGCGTGCAATGACAGACGTAGCGGAAGCTGTATATGGATAGGTATCCTGGTAAGCGTCAATGCCTTCTGCTACCGCCTTATCAATAATACTGAGAGTTGTTTTTACCTTTCCCCAATTCGAGCGATCCATTGCTTTGTGGTGCGAAAAAACAGCACGGCATCCCGATTCTTTTGCGATAGTTAAAAACTCCTCAACCGACTCGACGAGTGTGTCGGCCTCATTGCGAACGTGTGATGATATAACCTTACCATATTCTGCAACTACCTTTGCAAGCTCTATGCATTCATCAAGAGTTGAATAGCAGCCCGGAACGTAAAATAAGCCAAATGACATTCCAAGCGCTCCCGCCTCGAGTCCTTCGCGAAGAAGCGCCTTCATTTTTTCCATATCTTCAGCAGTTGCCACTCTGTTTTCTTTGCCCATTACTGCCGCCCTGAGAGTATTGTGTCCAACGTAAACCGAAGCCGATGAACCTTGAGGAACTGCCGTTGCCTTGTCAAGAAAATCACCCATTGTCATGCCTGACATAATAGGCGCCTCAGACAAACCGCAATTCGAAGTTACAGAAAATGTTATACCCTGCTCTATTTTTTCCTTTTGGTCCGGATAAGTAAGGAAGGTTTTATCCGAATGGCTATGCGAATCTATCCATCCCGGAGTAACCGTAAGTCCTTTTGCATCTATAATTTTATCAGCACCGTCAATAGAATCGGCAATTTTTGTTATCTTGCCATCCTTTATTGCGATATCGGCACGATACCCTTCTTTGCCAGTACCATCTATAACACTTGCGTTCTTTATTATCAAATCAAACATAATTACCTCACTTTGTTCCTGTTGAGCCGAATCCGCCAAGTCCTCTGACTGTTTCTGACAATTCAGCTACTTCGTTATACTCGACCTTTAAAAAGGGTACTATTGCCATTTGAGCAATACGTTCTCCATGTGATATCACCCTATCCTCAGATGAATGGTTATGAATGGGAACCATTATTTCTCCACGGTAGTCAGCATCTATAACACCTACTTTATTAGCAGGTGCAAGACCTTTTTTTGTTGCAAGTCCGCTTCTGGCAAATACAAGTCCAACGTATCCCTCAGGAATTTCAGTAGCAATACCAGTGTGAACAAGATAGGTTTCCCCTGCCTTTATAGTAACATCGCCGTCAAGAAAAGCGTACAGATCAGCTCCCGCCGAATACTCTGTTCCGTAAGTGGGACATATAGCTTCGGGTGATATTTTCTTATAGTTAATTTTCATTAAGTTGTCTCTCTTTCCACAATATTACACTCTATTACCTGTCGTTTTGGCGCCACCTCTCCGGCAGCAACCTTAGCAAACACGTCTGCGGCAAGCGCGCCAAGCTCGTTCGGCAGATTGTCTACCGACGTAAGCTCCGGTATTAGACAGTAAGACAAATGAGAGTTATCATATCCGGTTACAACGATATCCTCAGGAATTTTATATCCGTATTCCAGACTTGCCTTCACAGCTCCAACTGCAAGCTCGTCCTCTGAACATATTATGGCAGTAATATCCGTATTGTTTTTAAGAATGTCGCTTGTCGCCTTCTTCGCATCTGCATAATATCGGTTGGAGAGATACATTATCTGATTCTCTATATCCAAGCCAACGTTTTCAATCCCCTCGCAAAAGCCCCCGAGCTTCTTCATACCGCTGGGAGTACGAGTATCATAAAGATATAAAAACCTTCTGTGTCCTCTGTTGTAAAGCATCTTTACAACGCCTGCAACCGTAGCTCTGTCATCTGTCAACACAGAATACATTCCCTCAGGGTCAAAATCGGTGTTTATACCGATTACGGGTATTGACTGTGCCGCCTTTGCAAGCACCTCGAGAGAGGGAGATTCCTGAAACTTAGAGCCAACAACAAAAAGTGCATCTATTCTTCGGCTTAACATCATAGAGACGTATCGGCTTATTTCGTTTATAGCATCTCCTATGTTGTACAGTATCATATCGTAGCCCTGTTTTTTCATCTGCTTTTCCAGCACGGCAACGGCACGAGAACCGTATATATCTTCTACGTCGGGCAACAACACGCCCACTATCTTAACTGACTGAGAGTTAAGGTTCTTAGCATAAACGTTAGGTACGTAGCCCTCTTCTTCTATTATTTTCATTATGAGTTCACGGGTCTTTTCCTTAACCGGTCCGCCATTGAGCGTTCTGGAAACAGTAGCGATGGAAACACCTGCTTTTTCAGCTATATCGTATATATTCAATTTTGACCTCCTGCAACTTTTTTCTAATTTTATCACATATTTTCTAATATGTCAAAGGAAACTGTTGCATTTTTATATTTCTTTTGATAAAATTATTAAATAACACATCAAAATTATAAAAAGGAGTTGTTTTACTTGAAATATATCATTGCATCCGACATACACGGGTCGGCTTACTGGTGTAAAAAGCTGATTGAAGCTTTTGAAAAAGAAAAAGGTGACAGACTCATTCTTCTTGGCGATATTCTTTATCACGGTCCAAGAAACGATCTGCCCGAGGGCTATTCCCCAAAAGACGTAATAGAAATGCTCAACGCTCTCAAAGGCAAGATTATTTCTGTCAGAGGTAACTGTGAAGCGGAGGTTGATCAGATGGTACTTAATTTTCCCGTGCTGGCAGATTATACAATGATTGCTTGGGAAACAAAAACTATATTTCTCACTCACGGTCATATCTATAACGAAAACAATCTTCCGCCTCTTTGTGACGGTGACGTGCTCGTTCACGGTCATACACATATCCCTGTTTGCCAAAAGCGTGAGGGATACGTAATTGTCAATCCCGGGTCTATCTCGATTCCAAAAGAAAATTCGCATCACGGATACGCAATTTTTAACAACGGAGAATTTGTCCTAAAGGATTTTGACGGATTGGTTAAAGCGAATATAACAATATAAGTGAAGGTCACAGCAAAAATGCTGTGGCCTTCTTGTTTGAGTATTTTATTTGCAAGGTATATAGATCGAGCTTGTTTCACACGTTTCGCCTTCAAGCTTATACACTATGTTGACGTAGAAGCCTGCAGCATCTTCGGGAACTATTCCTCTAACGGTAGAGGTTTCTCTGTCAACGGTAAGACAAGTTGTATTTGTCTGCCAAACCTGATCTAAGAACATATAAGAGCCCCAACCGAATTTATTGTGAACGCTGTACGACATAGGTGCCGTGATATAAATTACCTTTGCGGTAATATCGCCTTCAATTCCCTCGGGAATGTTGAGTTTACAGTTGACCTCAGCGCCCTTGGGTTGATCCTCAAAGGTTACAAAGCCGCCCTTACCAAAGGTAATCCAATCGGCGTACCAGAAACTGTGTTTCTTATTGAACACAGAGCCGTGTGAATGACTCCAGTTACCAAGCATAAGTAAAGCGTTTTTGTCATTGAGGGATGATGTGTGCATATATGACTTGTAATATGCGGGTACGCAGAAATTATTGTCATCGTTATATGCAAACCAGAAGGTAGGCATATCGGCATTATCAAGATTCCTTTCAGCCGCCCAAAGTGAATTTACATACTCGTTATTGAAGTTTGAGAAGGTATGCATATCGGTTGAGAGATAAGCAGTACCATATACAGGAATGGCAAAAGAGAATCGGTTATCGTATCCAATTACCTGTGAGGTCATTGTACCGCCCCATGAAACGCCTGTAATACCTATATTATCAGCATCTACTCTTTCGTCTGCACGAAGGATGTTACCGGCAAGAATAACCTGAGAGAGCCCGTGATAAGCCCAGTGCTCCGATACGGGTGTGTAGGTCGTGGGATAGCTTCTGCCGGGAGCACTTACGTATCCGTCTTCAATAAAGTCGCCTGATATACCGTAAACGAAGTTGGAGTTTTCGGCTTCAGTGTAAGTAACTGTTCCCTGTTTCGGGAAGGCACCTGTGGTCTCCATAGCAATAGCGGCATATCCTCTGTCGTTCCACAGCTTTACCCAATGAGCATATGGATGTCCTCCGCCGCCGTGTACAAGCACGATTGCCGGAACGGGAGAATCTGCAGTTGCACCTTCAGGGAATCCAACGTACGCGAATATCTTAGTCTTTCCGCCCTTATATTCAAAACCGTCATAGGTGATAGCCTTGATGTGTGTGTAGCCATCCTTCGTAGGAGCGTAAGCGGGAACCTCTTTCCATACAGGCGTGGTTTCCTTGGCGAGTGTCATTGCCGCCCAAATCTCCGCTCTCTGACCTTGGTTCTGAGCAATTACGGAATATTTATTGGATTCCTTGTAGTAATTATAAAGTGATTTCATAAGATTAACCAGTCTTGCATCTTCGCTGTCAATTTGTTTTGCTATGTAATTTGTTACGCTGTAGGTTACGCTTCCGTGCACTCCGTTATCCAATCCATAAAGCTCAAGAGTAAATCTATTATTCATCTTGTGAGCCGGAATATCGGTAATATCGTAATATGCAAAGGTTAAATCGGCACCATCGGAAATGAATGAAGGCGCAACAATTTTTTCGTTAAAGTAAGCTGTATACTGCGCAAACGCTGTTTCATCCGTTACTTCAAAGTAGTGACGGATTGTTGTAGCGCCGTCAAGAAGCAGTGACGTACCGTAGTACTTTGCACCTTCAAGCTCGTCAACTACCTTGACTGCCGTTACTTCATCGAGTGTTGCCACTACTTCGGGAAGTGCTTCTTCAGTTGCCTTATAAAAATAATTCTTGGCATACGCAGTGTAGCTCTCAACCGCCTCAACTACGCCCAGCGCGGCAATACAATCCTCGTCTCCTCCCTCTGCCATGGATTTGAGCACCTCAACGTAATGAGGAACACTTGTCTTGGCAGAATGTAACGTTCCGTCAGAATTATTTTTTACAGTTGCATAAACGTCAAATCTGTCTGCATCCTTAGGATATACAGGAACGATGAAATAGAGATTACCTTCTGTAGACTTAACGACCTCAGCGCTTGCGTTTTCGTAAACGGTAGTATTAGTTGTCTTGTCAACCACCTTATAAGATGCTGTATAATCGACATCCGTATTTACTCCAAAATGAACCTTAATGCCGATAGCACCGTCGAGAACAAGGCTTGTACCTTCAAGGACAATATCGGACGTTGTAAAGGGCTTATGGTTAATAATTTCGGGATAATTGTCATCTCCGACAAGCTTGATATAATAAGAACCAAAAGCTGTAAACTCTACTGTGTCGCCTTCAAATTCTACCCAAGGACCGTTTACAGACGTTGCCCAAGCGTATTTTGCACCGCTGATATAGTTTGTGATTCGCAGTCCGTTGGCATTGTCTTCAAGCGTCTCAAACTTGGGCGCTCTGGGGTCATTGGCTATTGTAAGTGAATAGCGGTTTTTTCCGTCTGCGCTGAGACCGGAATTGTTAATGGTTTTATCATTGAGAACAACGTCATCGTGAAGTATAAGATTTGCTACAGTTATACCGTAGGAAGTGTTTGCTGTGTTTGTTGTTAAAGAGCCTGTAAGCAAATTACCGTTAGCATCCGTCAATTCATCAAAGAGATAAAGTTCAATTGCTGTTATGTATCCCTTCTTGTCATTGAGATTTGAAAGGTTAAATACAAATCCTGTGCCGGTAAAGTTAGACGGTGTAACTATGTCATAATACGCCACGTCACCGCCAACAACGTGTACTCTTGCTCTGGTTTTGCAATAATTCACAGCCACACCGTCGCATGTAAAGGTTGTACCGTTTCTTATTTTAGCTTTAACGTCAATTAGTTCCGCAAGAGGTACTATCTCGGAATCCTTGAAAATGTAATGATATCCGTAATCGTTATACGTTTTATTTTCAAGCCAAGTCTTTGAAAAATTCGCATAGATTTCAATTCCGGTATCTGTAAACATCTTATCGGCATTTGAGTAGTTGTCCCAGTCAAACAGCTGAGCAACTGATTTTGTTCCTGTCCAGAGTCCTTTCGTCATAGTGGTCGAGCCCTTAAGCACGCCAAATGAAACTGTTCCCGCACCATCGCCTGCAATATAGATTGTCTGAACGTCGGAATCAAATACCGTTGTACCGTTTCCAAGTACTTTTACACCCCAAACACCGGGAGTAAGAGTTGCAGTGGTGAAGGTCTTATACTCAGGTGTTACGCCGTAGCCAAGCTGAGCATACTGATAGGTCTCTCCCTCAGGTGCTGTAATAACGTTATTCTCGTCAGGTGTAAGCGTAGGTGTATCTTTCACGCCTTCAAAAGTAACGGATGCGGCTTCACTTGCAAGCAGTCTTCCGCTTGCTATCGACTTCACGTAATAGGTTCCTGCAGTATCAACCGTAAATGATGCCACACCAGCTTTGAGTGTAATCCATCCTGAAGTTTCTGTCTTATATTGATAAGTCATTCCTTCAACAGCATTTGTTACCTTGATATTGAACTTGTCTCCAACCTTTTCCACAGCAAGAGTAGGAGCGGCAGCCTTGTCTGCAAGCTGGAGTTCATATTTATGATTTCCGTTAGTATCTATACCCTTGTGTCCATAACCGCTTGTATTGAGTACAATGGAGCTATCAACCATAGAAAGAGGGCTAAAACGAAGCGCAAACGAAGTATCGCCTGTAATATACGGAGATGTAATTACGTTTCCTGATGCATCAAGTGGCTGATATAACGGGTAATATTCGATAGCAACTACCCAACCGTCCTTATCAGAAAGCTGAGAAAGGTTCATATTCAAGGACGAGTGATAGGTAGAATCGGTAATCACGTCATAATACGGTACGTCAGCACCCACAACGTGCACACGTGTCAAGGACTTGCCGTTGGTAATAGTAGTCTGTGTGCCGTCTACGTCGTAGTAAAGCTTTGTAGAGTTAATTGCTTTTACGGATACGTCATTCAGTGCTGAAACAGGGATAATTTCAGTATCTCTAAAAAGATATCTGTATCCGTACGTACTGTAAGTTTTATTAGTGAAATGAGATTGTGTAAGCTGAGTGTAAATCTCAATGTTTGTATTTCCATATGCTGTGGGGTTGTCAGCCCTTTTCCAAACGTACCAGAAGTCAAAAAGACTGGCTGTATTTGTTGTACCTGTCCACCTTCCTTCCGTGAACGCAGTGCCGGATGCGGCAGCAAATATTACACTTCCTGCACCCTCACCTTCGATATAGAAATACTGAGGAGCAGATGCTGCAAGAATCTCGTCAGCGGCGATTCTTACTGCCCAAACGCCAGGAGTAAGAGTTGCTTTTTCGAGTGTTTGGTAAACAGGTTCTGTATTGTAAGTAAGCTTGGCATACTCGTATACGTTTCCGTCATCCGGAGCAGTAACAGTATTTCCTTCTCCCAGCGTAAGCTCCGACATAGGTCTTGAATTTGTAATATTAATTTTTTCTATAACACTGTCAAGAGCAGTATCGTCGCCGAGTGCCTTAACATACCAGTAGCCTATCGAAGCCTCAAAAGAGGTTACACCTGGGTCAAGGGTAGTCCATTCACCCGACTCACTTCTGTAGGCATAGGCAACGTCCGACTCAGCATTTTTGATGCTTATAATAAACTTTCCGCCTGCGTAATTGTAGCTAAGCTCCGGAGTTGTCTGCTGTGCTGCAATCACGTATTCATTTGGATAAATTGCAGGCATAAACTGAGTTGAAAGGAAACGAAGTCCTTGATTTGTGGAGGTAAGGTTATATGCTTTAACAGTAATCAGTGAAGAGTCCTCAACAACTGCGAAAGGACGAAGCTCGATACCTATTATCCAGCCCTCTGTGGGAAGTCCCACTATGGACTGAACATCTACGGTATGCTTTGTTGACGTACCAAATTGGAATGCATCACTTGTCCACGTATGAGAAGTAACGGTACCGTCTGTATTGGCAACGTAGAAAATCGCCTTTGCATATATGTTCGACGTGTAATTAAACGCCCCCTGCTGTTTCCAAGAAGTAAACTTATAGGTCTTAAGCTCGTTTACGGGGATTATTTCCTTTTCGGCAAAGGCATAGCGCACAACGTTACCTTCAAGTTTTGATTTAGCATAATCCTTTATAGCTGATACCTCGGATGCCATTGCTTCTGCATCAAGTGTGCCGTAGTACTCCTCGGCTAACTTATAAACCGAGCTGTCCTTACCGAAGTTCGTCTCGTAAAGAGCCAGTGTTTCAGCCTTGTCATTAGTATATAGATAGAATTTTTCCGCATAAGCTGCGCTTATACTTGCATATGGAAGCAAGTGGTACTTGAACACTTCATAGCGAAAATCTCTGATAGAAGTGGTAAGTCCAACT
The DNA here is from genome assembly GCA_045531285.1 of Eubacteriales bacterium. Taxonomy (GTDB): domain Bacteria; phylum Bacillota; class Clostridia; order Oscillospirales; family SIG627; genus RGIG6353. Next base: position 14,780 of record JAZSDT010000156.1, on the reverse strand, counting down.
CCGGTCCACGTACCGATCATCCACTCGGTCGAATTTCTCATTTTGTACATTTCGTAATCGCCGGATGCATGACGAATGGTTTCCATACTACCGAGTGCCACTCTGTCTTCGTACTCACCGTAGACGTAATCAAGTACCTTACCTGTACCGTTTTCGTCCTGGGCTACATAGTAAAGACCGGCAAGCTCAAGGTCATTTGTAAGCAGCTGATATTCTCCGACCTCAAGTCCATCACCCGTTTTGTTAATAGTAACACTTGCAACGTAGCGCACCTGTGATTCCGGAACCACAATTTCAAGCTCGTCGTCGTCAAGATTCGGGGTATCTGCCATTGCAGTTATCGCAAAAACAGAAAAGAGCATGGCTAAAAAAACAAGCAAAAGTTTTCTCATATTGTTCCTCCAAAAAATTATTAACAAGGTGTTTTTATACCATTTGCACTAATACAGAGATAAAAGCCAGAATACATTTGTATGAAAATATAATAACAACAAAAAAACAAGTTGTCAAGGAAAATATTGATCAAACAATAGAGATTTTTTTCATCTCCTTTTCATTATTCTATCAAAAAAATTGATGGTAGGCACTTTTTAGTGTCTACCATCATTATATCATTTCACAAACACGAGGCTTGCCTTGCTTTTTATAGCTTTTAGATTTCGGGAATCTCGATTTCGATTTCGTGACCAAGTTCAGCGGATCTTACGATACCATCGATAATTGCCTGGTTGTAAATAATCTGGCTAGAAGGTACGGGAGCGGGGGTTCCGTTCTTACAAGCATCAAGGAAGGTTCTGATCTTCATGTCGAAGAGGTTAGCCATCTTTGCATCTATGATGGGAATTATTGTCTCTGTCTGAAGACCTGCAACCTCGTGGTAAATCTTCATAGGACCGCCAACAGTTCCGTTCCAGCAATCTGTTGAAGGAATACGAAGGCTACCCTTAGTACCCATAATAATTGTATCACCGGGAGTATCAAGATTCATTGCCCACGCGATACGGAAGTCAAGAATAATACCACCTTCAAGTCTTACAAAGCCGGCTGCAAAGTCTTCAACGCCGAATGCCTTTGCGTATTCTTCCTTCTTATCAGCAGGATAACCGCAATACTTGGGGTCTGTGCCGAAGAATGCAGATTTGTAGCCCGAAACCGTAAGAGGCTTGGGATAACCGATAGCGTTGAGTACCATATCAAGAGAGTAACATCCAATGTCACCCATAGCGCCGATACCGCCTGTCTCTGCCGCGATAAATGAAGTACCGAACGGTGTGGGAATGCCTCTGCGACGTCCGCCGCCTGTCTGGATGTAGTAAATCTGACCAAGCTCACCGGATTCAACTATCTTCTTTATCTGCTGCATATTAGCATCCATTCTGGGCTGGAATCCGATAGAAAGAATCTTACCACTCTTCTTCTCTGCTCTCATAACATCAATAGCCTCATCAAGAGTAACTGTGAAGGGTTTCTCGAGCATTACGTTGATTCCGTTTTCAAGTGCATAGATAGCGGGAGCAGCATGCTGACGGTTATATGTACAGATAGAAACAGCCTCAATATTAAGACTCTTATCATCTATCATTTCCTTGTGTGATGCATAGTCGCACTTAGCTCCTTCGATGCCATACTTTTCAAGGAATGCCTTAGCCTTGCCGGGAATGAGGTCACAAGCTGCAACGATTTCTACGTCAGGCTGATTCTTATAAGCCGCCATATGAGCATCAGCTATCCATCCGCAACCTATGATAGCGACTCTCACCTTTTTGTCAGAAACCTTTTTAGCCTCTTCTCTGACACTAAGGTCGTTGAGATTTTCCATTGTTTTGTCTGCCATTGTTTTTTCCTCCGTATATTTAAAAATATATAAGTTTCATTACTTACTGAGCTTAGTATATATCATATCTTGACTTTTTGCAAGACAAATATTGCCCTTTTCATTAAAAATATTGCTCTCTTACGATTTGCAATCCTTTTTCCAACGAGGGCGAATGGCCGAAAAAAGATTTATAGTTTCTAAAAAAAGTTGCATAATCACTAAAGCCGCTTAGCAGATACGCTTCATTGGGCGGTATTCCTGTTCTGATTAATCTTTGAGCTTCAAATAAGCGCTTTGACGTTATGTACTTTTTGGGCGTAGTCATAAGATACTTTTTAAAAATATGATGCAAATGGCTTTTAGTAACAAAAAGCTCATTGCAGATCTCATCAACCCCGGAAAGAGTTGTAAGATTTTTCTGAATATACGCTGTTGCTCTTGTTACAAGAGGATTAACTCGAGAGGTTTCCGTTCTGTCTTTTTCTTTTGAAAGCAAATACATATGAAACAGTAAGGCTTTTACTATAGCATCTATTCCAACCAAAGCCTTTTTTCTGTCAAACGAGTTTATATACAGATCGTAACTCGAAAGAAAGGTTTCGACGGTGTGCTCATCCACATGAAGAATCGTATTTATATGAGGAAGAATTTCAAGTAGCTCGTCAGGTAGTAACTGCGGATCAAAAAGCACGTTGTATCTGTCATATTCTGAAGGCTCGTCCATTATTATTCTGTGTTGTATATTAGGAGGTATGAGAAGGATATCGTTCTTATGCAATCTGTATGCCTTTCCTTCCATAAAGTATACTCCGCTTATTTTTACAAAGTATATTAACTCGTAAACGTCGTGCTCGTGAAGAAGAATAGAATCAGGCATTACCCTTTCGTAATACACGTGATTTCCGGAAATTACAGCTATACTGTTTGACATAATCCCACCTCTTTTTGTATGTCTCGGATATATTATACCTCAATAGTACATTTTTTGCAATACTTTTACACATTTTTTGATATTTACATTTCAAAATATCAACTGTATAATGTAGTTAAAGAAACGATAGGAGGTTTCATAATTATGAGAAAACTAAGAGTAGCTATAATAGGCCAAGGACGAAGCGGTAAAAACATTCACGGCGCTTTCTTCAGAAGCGAAGCTAACGAAAAATTTGAAGTAGTAGCTGTTGTTGATATGGATGCTGACAGACGTCAAAAAGCACTTGGACTTTACGAAGGCTGTCAGGTTTATGCCGATTACACAGAGCTTTTTGGCAGAGACGATATCGATCTTGTGGTAAATTCTACGTTCTCCGATTTGCACTATCCTATATCGGTAGATCTTATGAAACACGGCTTCAACGTGCTTGTTGAAAAGCCTATGGCGAGAACACGTTACGAATGTGACGATATGATCAAGACAGCAAAAGACAACGGTGTTGTGCTTGCAGTATTCCAACAGTCTTTCTATGCTCCTTATTATGAGTTTGCAAAGGAACTTATGGCATCCGGCAAGCTTGGAGAAATACAGCAGGTATCAATAAGATTCAACGGATTTGCACGCCGTTGGGACTGGCAGACACTGCAGGTAAAAAATGCGGGAGGTATTTACAATACAGGTCCTCACCCCATTGGCTTTGCGTGTGATATTCTCGGCTTCTCGGATGAAATCAAGGTCGAGTACTCAAAGCTTTCGTGCTGTCTTACAAGTGGTGACTCAGACGACTACGCAAAGATGATACTCACAGCTCCCAATAAACCTCTGGTTGACCTTGAGGTTACCTCCGTTGATGCATATGCTCCCTTTAATCTTAAGGTGATCGGTTCCAAGGGATGTGCTGCAATAGCAATTTCAAACTACAAAATGAAATACGTAGTTGATGGCGAAAATCCGGAAAAACCCGTTATTTTTGAGTCCCTTAAAAAAGAGGACGGTGAACCGACATACTGTGCTGAAAAGCTCATAACACATGACGAGGAAGGCACTTTTGGAGGCACAGCATTCGATACGGGTACAAAGAAGCTTTACGATACTGTATATGATGCGATAGTAAACGGTACGCCCCTGCCCATCGGTCCTGAGGAAGCAGCTAAAATTATTAACGTTATAGAGACCGTTCATGCACAGAATCCTCTCGAAAGGAAATTTTAATTATGAAAAAAATTGCTATTTTAGGTTGTGAAAACTCACATGCTAACAATTTTTTAAAAGCAAATATCAACGACAAAATGTTTGCTGATGAAATAGAATTTGTCGGTGTTTTCAGCGAATATGAAGGTGCTGCCGAAAAACTGAATGAAGAATTTGGTGTTCCTGTTATGCAAACATACGATGAACTTGTTGGTAAGGTTGACGGCATTATGGTAACCGCGCGTCACGGTGCAAACCACTATAAATATGCAAAGCCATATAGCGCCAACGGTGTACCTATGTTTATAGACAAGCCTATTACTTGTGATGAAAAAGAAGCCGTAGAGTTTATGAAAGAGCTAAAGAAAAACAACGTTCTTGTTACCGGAGGTTCTTCCTGCCCTCACGCAGACCTGGTGAGAGAGCTTTCTAAGGGTGTCAAAAACGGCGAATACGGAAAAGTATTTGGAGGTTTTTTGAGAGCACCTGTAAATATGGAAAATGAATACGGCGGATTCTGGTTCTACTCCCAGCATCTAGTACAGGTTATGTGCGAAATATTCGGATATTATCCAAAATCTGTTATTGCTTTCAAAAATATGCCCACGGTCACCGTTATTGTAAGATACGAAGAATATGACGTCACAATAGCTTTCGAAGAGGGGTATTACACTTACTCTGCACACATTAGCTCTGAAAAAGGAGTCATCGGAGGCGATTATCCGTTGACAGATGTATTCGTAAGAGAATTTGAGGAATTCAAGGAGCTTTATGACAATAAACAGAGACAGTCGTACAATGAATTTATCGCTCCCGTGTTCGTGATTTCTGCAATAAAGCGCTCCTTGGAAAGCGGTAAAGAAGAAGAAATACACACTTTTGAGGAGATATAATAATGGAATATATTATTTCGGCTTTTGCAGATGAATACAGTCCGGACTTTGATACCCAGTTAAGTGCTTTAAAAGAAAACGGAATTTCGGCAATAGAACCGAGAAACGTTTCCGGCACCAACATTTCAAGTCTCAGTGATGTTCAGCTAGACGAAATGGTGAAAAAGGTCAATGCTGCAGGGATAACAGTATATTCAATCGGCTCACCGCTTGGAAAAATAAAGATAACGGATCCTATGCAGCCTCATCTTGAGCTTACCGAAAGAACTTGCGTTATAGCAAAAGCTCTTGGATGTAAAAGAATAAGAATGTTCAGCTTTTATCTTCCCCACGACAAAAAAAGAGCATACAGAAGCGAGGTACTGTCGCGTATAAATGCTATGTTGGACATAGCGGACAGCTACGGAATAACTCTGTGCCATGAAAACGAAGGCGGAATATACGGCGAAGAGCCCGAAATGTGTCTTGATCTGTTTAATGCATTAGGAAACAGATTGAAATGCGTTTTTGATATGGGAAATTTCACTCTTGGAAAATATGATCCGTGGAATGCATATACATTGCTAAAGGATAAAATAGAGTATTTCCATATAAAAGACGGCACAAAAAATATGGAAATTGTGCCGCCAGGTCTTGGTGAAGGCCGTATAAAAGATATTCTTTCGGACTACAAAAAGACGGTGAACAACGACGTTTATATAACTCTTGAGCCACATTTACAAACATTTGAAGGCTTAAAAAAACTCACAGACTCGGTATTTTCTTATCCATACCCATACGAGACAGCAGAATGCGCGTTCATTGACGCGCTCAACAGATTGAGAAATCTAATTTAACCTACAATCAAAAAAAGTGGCTAGCAGCCACCGGCAATTCTCGCCTATCCAAAGCTTTGATTGTAGCCACACAAAGCACAACGATGAGGTTGATTTAATGTAATTTTCCGGTATACAAAAACAAATAAGGAGCATTAAAAACGTTTGTTTTTAATGCTCCTTGTTTTCGTTAATGGAAGTTAGTCCAGATATCCTCTTCGGGATTCGGTGTAGATGGATTCGAAGGAGTTGTCGGAGTGGTGGGATTTGACGGATTCGACGACTCTCCGGAACCTTCAAGCACTTCGAAAGATGATGAATCGCTTACGATTGTAACCTTTGATACAGTAGAGTCGGAGGAAATAGTCACCTGAGAATTTTCGGAAGCAATAATGAGTTCATTTGCAGTTCCGTCGAAAGTAAATGAGCCTTTAGCTCTGATGACTACTCTGCCGTTGACGGTAACGTTGTCAAAATCAAAGCCCGAAGGTATTCCGTCTCCTACAATGAGGTCACCGTTAATAATGAGGTTTTTAACGTTTTTTACTTTGTCGCCGCGAATTATCATATTACCATGCAGCTCGCCGCTAAAAGAAATATCCTCAGCAGTGTTTCCGTACGTCTTAATAAGATTGTACATTACCTGTGCAAATTCTGCACGTGTTATTCTGGAAGTAGGATTAAGCTTTCCGTTGCTTCCCGCTACATATCCGTTTATTATAAGTCCTTCAAGTCCTTCCTTTGCCCACGTAGCAACACTGGCACTATCGGAAAATTTGGACAAGCCCGAGGTCGTGGACGAACTGAGCGAAAAGGCACGGGAAAGAACAACAAACGCCTCCTGTCGAGTTATAGCCGCATCAGGATTAAGCTTTCCTGCACCGTCACCTCTGAATATTCCCATCTTGTAGGAAATTGCCATAGCGCTGTAATACCAAGCTGATTTTTTAACGTCTGTGAACGAAGATATATCTCCCTCTTCCTTAGCACCGAGAGCACGTACAAGAATAGTTGCCATCTGTGCACGTGTCAGGTTATCTTTGGGAAGCAGCTTATTATTTGTTCCGTTAAGTAATCCGTTTGTTACAGCATGCTGGAGAGCTGTAGTTGACCAGTCGTTTGGCATATCATCAAACGCAAATGCTGTAAGTGTGCTCATAGCTAAGCACAAAATCAAAATTAGTGATATTATCTTTTTCAAGGGAAGGTCCTCTCTTTCACAAGACTTTTTTTAATTGTAACATAAAATAACAGTCTTGTCAATACAAAACCTTACCCCATAACGACAAATGGGACTGTCAGAGGCAGAGGCGTTATCGGGGACTCAAAATTTACATAAATTCTGTTGTAAGGCTGTATATTTTCGTTAGGTGTTACTTTCATTTCCCAACGAAAAACTCCGTGTACAAAACCAACGTTGTGAAGACGAATACTGTGTGGATATTCTGCTGACCAGCCATCCGGCAAAGACACGTTTACGGTTATCGGATGTGACTCGCGGGTTTTGTTCCAAACAGTAGCTACTAGAGTAAACTCCTCCCCTGATTTTACTACAGGCTCTTTTAAAAACTCTGCTCTGACTGCAGTATGCACCGACGAATTTATTTCAAAGGATAAAGGATTTTTTGACATCACGTTCCGAGCATGTGCTTTGTATATTTTATCCGCTTCAACAGCGTCGCACTCACTTTGACCGTTAGTTAATTCAACTTCCACGCCATATGCATTAAGTAGATGCACTGCCATCCTTATAACACGCTCGGTCAGTTCGGTACAGGACTCCGGAATATTTGATATTCCGTCTACAGTATAAATATATGAAGCGTTTATGCACTTAGTGATTATGCCGTCACCAATATACTCCTTCCAATCTTCAGGAAGTCCGGATGCACCCATAATTATGCCGAGCACCGAGCCGCACGTAGCAGCAGTGCAGTCTGTGTCATCTCCGCAACCTACGGTAATTATCATACTCTTCTTAAAATCTCCTTTACCGTAGAGTAAACCAATGACAACAAAAGCAACGTTGGCAGGAGCCATAAACCAGCCTAAATCGTGAACGTTATCCTCAACAACTCTCCGACGTGCTTCCTTCCAATCAACGTCATTTTCAAAACACTCAAGAACAATTCTGATGCTTCTTGCAACTCGACAGTCATCAGGCAAATAACTCAGGGCAGAATCAATAAGCTTTCTCAAATCACTTTCAAAGAACGCAAGACTCTCCAGCGCGGCGGTGAATATTTCCGCACACGTTCCCTCTGAAAAGCCGTGATCAACCGAAGCATCCATTATGGCATACTTAACAGCCAAATTAGGAATACCCGGGCAGAGACACGCCCATATCTCTGAACGTATCCATGCTCCGTTTGAGTTTTTCCAATCGTTTTCAAACTCGCCCGAAAGAGGCGGAAGAAGTCCAGCCTGCAGATTACCTTTACAAACGCCGTATTCACCCCAATGCGGTGAAACGTGAGACATCCAATAATCAGCAAGAACGTTAGCGTCAACTCCCAGCGGTCCTATATCACGCAACGCATTGAGCCACACCAATTGCAGATCCAAATCATCGTTAGGAAGCGGTTCGCCTTTTGGTGTGGTATATCCGTTTATTTCGGGCATTTCTTTTGTGCCTTCGAACGGCGCTCCGATTGTTCCGCCGATGTTCTTTCCTATCCAACAACCCTTTACTTTATCAAAATATTCTTGTTTGTTTAGCTTTAATATCATTGTAAACACTCCCTTCGTACGCATTATACAAAAAATAAACCACTAATTTAAAGTGGTTTATTTTACATAAATCAGTATTTATTTTTTACTTTTTCTGAATTCCGTCGGAGTTGTGCCAACGAGCTTTTTAAAATCCTTATAAAACTTTGTTTTGTCACTGTATCCCACGGCAACGTATATTTGTTCGGTGTTGGATGACGTAGTCAAAAGCAATTCTTTTGCTTTTTCAATTCTTTCTTTTTTTAGATATTCTGTGAAAGTCATACCTGTATACTTTTTAAAAACACGACTGAAATACGACTTGTTATAGGAACATTTTTCAGTTATTGTAGTCAAAGTAAGCTTTTGGTGAATATTACTTTTTATATATGCAAGCAATCCATCGGTGATTCCGTCAAAGGAATCTCCAAAAAAAACAGAGGTTTTTCTAAAGAAACAAATCAGTAAAAGATTAAGCTCGGAATGCAATGCAAGAGAAGAGCCGGGCAAAGAGTAAGTGATATCCTCCTCCAAAAGAAACAAAAGCCCCTCTATCCTATCACGCTCAGCTCCCACAAAGCTTACTCTGCAACGCTCTGTATCAACGCTTTCCTTAAACTCACTGAATTCACGAAGATTAAGTAACGCAAAGGCATTCTCGCTATCAGACAGGGCACAGTTGATATATTCAGGTTTAATATAAACGTTTATATATTCAACGTCGCTGTCACCCGAAATAGTGTGTGACTGACCGTAATTGACTAATATCATATCACCGCGCTTCATAGCATATTCGACGCCATCGACCGTATGAACACTCTTCCCTTTAAGCATATATACAAGTTCTACGAAATCATGGTAATGTTCGGAATAATTCACCGTAGCTGCAGGCACCTTACAGCGAGTCATACCGATCGCATCACTCATATATATAGTATCGTTTTTTCTTATTATTGACATGACAAGCTCCATAAAAAAATAAGTTTATCAAAGAAAAAAGAGCACCACTGTGCTCTTTTTTCTTTGGCGGAAAGGGCGGGATTCGAACCCGCGGTCGGGGTTAACCGAACACACGATTTCCAGTCGTGCGCCTTAGACCAGCTCAGCCACCTTTCCGTGTTGCTGTTACCAGTAGAGTATATCAAATTAATTGTAAATTGTCAAGATATTTCGCAAAAATATTTTTATTCCTTTTTTTATAAGTTATAAAAAAGTAAAAGACCAAAAAGTATATATATTATTTGTATAAGTTGTACATCATTTTTTAAAAAAAGAGTTTTAATTTGATAAATGTGTATTGACAATTTGGATAAGAACAGGTAAAATATTGTGGGATAAAAAATTTTAAAAAGGAGATTTTAAGATGAAAAAACTTTTAGCTATCATTTTATCCGTTTTGGCTATAGTTTCGCTTCTCTCTGTTGTTTCTCTTGCGAAAACAGTAGTGTTTGAAGACGATTACGTAGCTGAAGGCGATTTCGTCCTGGCTTCAATCAGTGGAACACACAATTTCTTTGGCAACCAGGCGAATCTCGAACCCGTTGAAGATGCATGTTACTGGCTCAGTGACTACGCTTCAGCAATCAACCTTAAGTACGTTTCTTTCCTTGGACGTATGTCCTCGGGACCAAACTACACACACGGCAACTTCGTAGCAGCAGGTAAAGGTTCTATTGCAGATCTGTACACTGTAAGTGAATCAGACGAGGAATGGAGAAAAGACTTTATTGCACTCAAAAACACTGCTACCATTCTCTCCGACACAGAGATCCCCTATGGTATCTCAATAGGCAAAATCGACTACTGTGGCGACGGTTTTGACAGAAGAAACCATGTTCAGACAACGTTTGAATTCACTGATTTCTTTGGTGAGTCGGGTGTTGCAACAGAAGAGTACGACATCAACAACTATGCCGTTATCTTCAAAATTGGTAAGGTTAGCTACATAGCATATCAGCTTGAAGCTTTTCCTCAGAAGAAGGTAATCGACTGGTTTAACGCTACTCAGGCTAAGCACATTGACAAGCGCGCAATCGTATTCACAACATCGTTCCTTGACGCTAAGGGCGAAATGTATACACAGCACGACTGGTCAGTTTATCCTAAGTCTGCAGATTGGCTTCCCATTTACGGCAAGTACAATACTCACATTAAGTCCAACATGCTTAATACAGACAGTCCCCGTGACGGTGACCAGCTCTGGAAGGATGCCTTTGCAAGTTGGGAAAACCTTATTCTTATCGTTTCAGGTAATGCATCTGTAGGAACCAACATCGTTACTAAGAACCTTGTAGGTACAAATGGCAACGACGTTGTTGCAGTTGTTACAAGCCTTTCAGGCGGTTATGCTTCAAGCGGTAAGGCATTCCCCGTTCTCTTCAAAATCTCCGCTGATAACAAAACTATTGATATCAGATATGTTGAACCCTATTATAATAAGGTAGGCGGTTACGTAGAAGAGTCAAAGGTGGTTATCAACATTGATAATCTCGCTGATCTTCCCGAGCCCGATCCCATTACTCTTCTTCCCAAGATCGGTGCTCAGTCTAACGGTGAAAACAAAGCATACATCAACGGTTATGCAGGTAACCTCTTCAAGCCCAACGATAATATGACAAAGGCTGAGGCTTGTACAATTTTTGCAAGAATACTTCTTGGCAAGCAGGAGATCCCCGGCGGCTATACAACAAGATTTACCGACGTTAAGGAAGGCGATTGGTTCTACAACGCTATCGCTTATCTTGACCAAACAGGCTTCTTCTTCACAACCGAAGGCGATACCTACAATCCCAACGCAAAGATAACAAGAGCTGAGTTCGTAGAGCTTGCATATTTTGCATCCGAACTTGCAGCGACTACATCAATTTCATTCAAGGACGTTGATGAGTCCAACAAGTATTACAACGCAATCACTGCAGCAGCCGCTTCCGGTCTTGTTAACGGTTACGGCGACGGTACATTCGGTCCTGATAAGACAATCACTCGTGCAGAGGTTGTTACAGTCATCAACCGTCTCGTTTCCCTTCTTGCTAACGAAAAGACAGTAAGTAAGGAACACGTTGAAGTTAAGTTCTCTGATATTGAAGGTCACTGGGCTGAGTATCAGATCCTCCTTGCTTCAAACAGCAACGTTAAGACAAGTTATTTCTACAATTCGAACCGTACTTCTCTTCAGGAAACAAAGTCAGAAATCTTCTTTGAGAACGAATACCTTAAGGTTTCTATCGCTAAGAAGGGCGGTAAGGTAACATCTATGATCAACAAGATGACAGGTGAAGACGTATTCGCTACATCTACAACACCTTGGTTCTCTTGGATGATCAACAGCTCAGGTGCAACAGTTCAGCCCACAAAGGCAGAGCTTGTTGACGGAGTTCTTGTAATTACCTACAAGAACGGTCTTAAGGCTTCTCTTATCATCGAGTCCTATGACCGTCACTTTACAGTAACTCTTAACACAAACATCCCCGCTTCAGTACAGGGTATCGTTATCTGTAACCTTGCAGTTAACTCTCCTTGGGCGCTGGACGATGAGAATGCATTCGGTCTCTCGGCTATGCCTATGACTACAAAGCTTAACTCAGCATACGGTGTTGGTGGCTCATCAAAGGCAGTAAGAGGTACAACGTATTCTTACCTTGGCGTTCCCACACTCGGTGCTAAGATCGGCTTCTCATTCTCAAGAATGACAGAGCACAGAGAACATCTTAAGGACGTTGCAGATGCAATCGACCGTTCAGAAGGTCTTACCTCAACAATGGGTGGTCCTTATGCACTCGACCGCGCTGATCAGTTCACCGACTACGTTATCCTTTCCAGCGGTCTCAACCCTGAAAATGCTGTAGAGACAGCAGAGCTTGCTCACAAGTACAGCGTTGAATACATCGATATGCACCAGGGTGGCGGTACGTTCATTCAGGCAGACTTCAACTTCGTGTGCGCAAGAAACGAACAAGAACAGGAAAAGGGTACATTCATCACAGCTGACGTATTCAAAGAAAGAATTGCAGACGTTCTTGCAAAAGACCAGGTTTATCTCGGTCTTCACACCTATTCTTCACTTGTTGCTACTTCAGCTAAAAACATTCTTACTAACCCTGTATATCAGAGACAGATCTGTTACATCTCCGATTACACAGTACGTGGTAATTTATCAAGATTCCGTACAAACATCAAGACCAATGAGGATGCTTCAGGATTCAAGTACGGTGAGGGCGCGGCTCCTTGGAACGGTCCTTACACAAGATACATTCTTATCGATGAAGAAATCATCCTTGTTCAGCAGGGTACATCTTCCGGCTTCCTTAACGTAAAGAGAGGTCAGCTCGGTACTACACCTGCAGCTCACGAAGACGGAGCTGAGATCCGTCAGTTCCTCGGTCACTACGGTATGTTCCAGCCCATTCCCCTTTCCGACCTCTTCTACAAGATTGCTAAGGATACAGCAAGAGCTTGCAGCGAGGGTGGATTCAAGATGATCTACCTTGACGGTTTTGAATCATTCGCAAGAGATGCTCTTTCTGAATCAAGAATGAGATTCTACTACTATGGTGAGTTCGCAAGAACTATCATGGAAAACGTTGACGAAGATCCCCTTATGGAATACTCCGCAGGTTCTCCCACATACCTTTGGGCAGCAAGAGGACGAGGCGGTGCTACTGACAATGCAACACGTGCATACAAGAATCATAAGATAGCGCACATTAAGTCACAGGCAAGCTTCCACAACAGCTTCTACACAGCAACTGTTGGTTGGTTCAACTATGATAACGATGCAGGTTCCAGATACCACGATACAACAACAAGAACTCTTCACAGAGACGACCTTGACGTTATGGGTTCACTTGCTCTTGCTCATGACTTCTCAACAGTTTGTCAGCCCTTCTCAATTGCATCCTTCAATGCTAAGACAAGACTTTCAGACAACTTCATGTACTACGGTCTCTACACAAGACTTCGTGAAGGTCAGTACTTCTCACCTGAAGTAAAGAAGGCTCTTCTTGCAGGCAAGTACGAATATAAGGTATTCAAGCAAGAAGACGGTTCTTGGGCATTCAAGGAAATGACATACTTCAAGCACAAGATATTTGATGCTTTGAGTGAAGACTTCGTTACAGGTAAGGGCAACAACCCCTTTGAAGCTCAGACTCCTTTCATCAGAATTGAGCAGAGATTCTCAACAGAAGGCAAGGCAGAAGACGGAGTAGTTATCAAGGAATTTGACGAAACAAAGCCTGTTACATCTTACGTTGGCAAGCATACATTCTCTGAATTGAATGCTAACGGCAAGACCGCTCTTAAGATCAACGTATACGGTAACGGTTCATCTACAGACGCTATCCTTATCACTCTTCGCGGTGTAGTAACATCAGAAGCAGGACGTTACGACTACTTCATTCCTCTTAACTTCACAGGTTGGAAGGAAATCACTCTTATTGAAGTAAACAACGACGATTATCCCGGATACGCATTCAGCGGTATTTCAACAGGTGGTATCAACTACGAGACATACCGTGCAGGTGTAAGCTTCAGCCGTTTGACCAGTGTTCAAGTTACAACAACAGGTAGCTGCGCCGGCGTTATGATTGACGACCTTGTTGCATACACACCTGCTGATGCACCTATGAAGAATCCTTCCGTTACAATCGGAGGACAGACCATCACATTTGAAGCTGAGCTTCACAGTGGTGACTTCATTGAGTACTATCCCGAGTACAATCAGGCATACATCAACTACTTTAAGCCTATCTATGATGAAGAAGGCAAGTGGACAAGCTCAGAGGCTCACGTAGAGAAGATTAACCACACAGGTACTGTAACAGTTCCTGCAGGTGAATTCAAGTTCACCTACGGTGGTACTCCTTCAACAGGACTTACAACACGTGCTCAGACCGTTATCGGTGTAAGCGGCGCTATTCTTGAAAATCCTGCTGATTGGGTAGAGCCTGAAATTGATATCCCCGCTGATATCGAAAAGCCTGCCCTTTACTAAAAAGCCAAAACACTCCCGAGCAATCGGGAGTGTTTTTTTATATACTAGGAAATTGCATTAAATCAACCTCGCCGTTTCGCTTTTTTGAACGTATGCAAAGCTTTGGATAGGCGAGCATTGCCAGCGGCTGCTAGCCGCTTTTTTACTTTATAGGAAATTCCTCGGATATTACGTCCTTGCCTTTTTATTACGTTAGGACGTGCTCAAAGGCTACAATAGACGAGCATTGCCAGCAGTCGCTGACCGCTTTATAGCTAAAAAAAATGTGACGCAGGGAATAATCCCATACGCCACATTTCTTTTTAGGTAGGCTAATTTTCGTTTTTTTTAATTTGACCAGCTATCCGCAAAGGTTTCATCCTTATCGGATACAAGCTCCTTTGACCCGTTGTAGCTATATGCTTCTATATAAGTCGGAGGCCAAGCGGTC
>JAZSDT010000121.1:0-4443 GCA_045531285.1 Eubacteriales bacterium | reverse complement strand
CAATTTCCTAGCAGATAAAAAAAGCCGATATGGAAATAAATCCATATCGGCTTTTTGATGTCATTTATCAGAGCTAATCATTTCCGTCATCTGTAACGTTGTCTGTAACGTTGTCTGTAACGTTGTCTGTAACGTTGTCTGTAACGTTTTCTGTAACGTTGTCTGTAACGTTGTCTGTCACGTCTGCCTCTGTTTCTTCGTCCTGTTTTTCCCTGGGATACATATACTCAAAAAGACGCGAGAACACTACTGCCGTTTCGGCACGTGTTATGTTGTTAAGCGGTTTAACGGTATTATCGTCATACCCTGTAATAATGCCGCTTGAAACAACCTTTTTAACACCGTCTAACGCCCACTGAGGTATGTCTGATTTATCCTCAAAGCTAAGTTCCAAATCAAAGTCGGTATCGGGCATTATTCTCGAAAGCACGAGCATTGCCTCGGTTCTTGTTATGGGATCATTGGGGGCGAATGTAAGAGTTCCGTCCCCTTCTGCCCTGCCGTTCATAATATTGTTTTCAGACACTGCGCCAACGTAATTAACTGCCCATTGCGGAATGTCGTCTGCGTCATTAAAGTCAAGAGGCTTTTCATCTGTGGCGGTGTAGGAATATTTTTGGTAGGAGCTAATAAGCTTGGCAAACTCAGCACGCGTTATTTGCCTGTCGGGAGCATACAACGTTTTTCCATCCTCGGTATATCCACCAATCAAACCCATATCGTATATAGCTTGAATATAATCCTTTGCCCAGCTGTTTTCTATATCATCAAAAGTAGGCAGACTATATCCGTAAGTGGCAATGAGATTGTCTATTGTTACTTCTTCCTCGGATGATGAAACGTAGGGGGATTTAATAAAAATCTTGCCCTTGACGTTTTCGGGAATATGTGCCACAAGCTCTGTCCAATCCGTTACTTCCGAATAATCCTTTTTAACGGTGTAAGGAACTGATATTTCTTCTCCGTCTGAATTTATAATTACAACACTTGCAGGTACACGGTATTTCCCTTTGTGCATCAACGTAAGCGTTTCGGGCGTGAGCTCAACTTCAATAGGTGATTCATACGTCATAGCGCCATTTTCGAGAAGTGCCGCCGTATCACTTTTATAACCAATTATCACGTCTGTGATTGGAGCAACCTCGTGAGTTTCTTGGGATGCTTCGGCGTCCTCAGGAATGATTTCTTCTGCAATTTCGGTGTTCTCCAAAACCTCTATAACTTCTTCTGTATTATCCGTTAGCTCTTTTTCAGTTTCCTCATTCGGTTCTTGCTGCAGCTCAGTTGAGCCGTCATGCTCTTCCTCCGGCATCTCTTCGCTTGGCAATACTTCATCTATAATATCAGGTTCAAAATCGTCAAGAAGTATATCGGGCATCCCGACATAAATATTTACACTGCCGGTAGTCTCACCAAAGGAAGCAGTAAGGGTTGCAGTTTTGAACAGCTCATCGGTAATTATCTCTAAAGTTCCGTCACTGTAAAGGCGTGCTACGTCATTTTCTGCAAGTACTCCTTCCGGAAGGAGCTCCGAGTTATTTTCAGAAAAGCTCCACGAAAAACAACCGTGAGAGTTGACCGCATCAAATCCGTTAAACTCTGTTTTAACGCCAAGTAATGTTTTTTCACCCGGTGAGAGCACTTGGTCTTCCAAATAGGGAATCAAGGTATCAACTGTATCGGGTACGTAAAATACCTTGTCATCCGTAATTATATTTCCACTTTCCAAGGTATAAACGATTGCTATTTCCCTCTCGTATTCATTGCTCGGTAAAACCTTCATTATATCAGCATTAAATTCAACGCCGTCGCTGATAGAGAAATACTCTGTGTTAAAAGGCTCATAGCCCTCAACACCCGTCATTGAAGAATCAAAAAAAGCTGAAAAAACCGCTATTTCAGTACCTGGAAGTATAAAATAAATATCGGGAAGGAAAACTGCGTTTGTAACGTTTCCGTCGGATTCCGCCACGTTTAAAAACAGAATAGCATTTGATATTCCTCGCTGATATCCGTCGGTAGGATAGTTGACAATGTCAAATTCCTCTGTACCGGAATGCTTTATACCCACGGTTGTCGAGCCGCCTCCGTCGAGATTAAGTACGGTTACAGCGCCTTTGGAAATCAGATGATTTGCTAATTCTTCCAACGTCATTCCCGAGCTGTAATTTGCTCTTTTTCCGTTTACGGCAAAGAAAATTGCAGTGCCGTCCTCACGCAAGCCTACTGCTGTACGGGCATATCTTACTTTGTCGCTGTATTCGTTCATCGTCTCGGGAACAAACTGTGAATCACGCACTATTATTTCGCCGCCGCCTATTACGAAAAGAGCATCGGACCAGGCAGGTGAACCTGTCACATTAATTTCTAGAACCTCTCCTACCTGTACGTTTTCGAGCGCCTTGTATGCTGTGTGAGACCTTGGGATGCTAAGTACAAAAGAGTGCTCGGGTATGGGAGTATCCATAGCGTCTGCGAAAACCTCTGCCACAGTACAAAGAACCGTGGAATTGACACTAAGAAGGTCGGTTTCGGGTATCAATACAATTTCAAGGCACTTATACGTTGAAGCGGTTGAGCTGTAATACGTAGAGTCAAGAATATAAGGTGTATAGGGCTGAGGATATTTGTTGTAATAAAAATTGTAGGTCTCTTCCCCGTATGTAAAAGTGGACGTAATATCGGGTGTTCCTATATAAAGAGAACCGTCTTCATAAACCGCAAGCGCGTTGTTATTAACCGACGATGACAAAAAACGCCCTTCACTGACAACGCATCCCAAAGGTATTCCCGTAGTAAAGCTGAAGAAATCGGCATTGAGTCCGGCTAATACGTCCTCTCCGTAAAGCTCTCTTATTTTAGATAGCGTCTTACGTGATTTCTGTGTCTTTCCCCATGCGATTACAGGAAAGGCTGCTTTTCCGGGGGTATATTCAAAGGTGTAAGTATGACTGTCCTTGCCGTCGTCAAGGTATGAAGTGCTTTCAATATATGTCAAGCCGTCCACCAAGGGTGTATCAATCGAAAAGGCAAAGCGGGCGGCAAAAGAGCTATGTGACAAAAGCATAGAAAGTATAAGTGTAATGGCTAATTTTTTTCTCATTTGCGTCTCCTTTCGGTTAGTATATTAATTTTACAAAAAAATCGGTTAAGAGTCAAGAAATAAATCATGTATAATTTAAAAATTAACATTTGGTGGTTTTAAAAACTAAGTGTTGACAAATTTGGAAAAAGAGTGTAAAATATCTTGTATTTTTATTTATAGTTATTTTTGAAAGGAAATGTGAAAATGATTGAAGAAATAATCGAAATAATTGCAAAGCAGCTCAAGGTAGATGCTGCGGAAATCACTCCCGACACAGACATTCTTGATGACCTTGGAGCAGATTCTCTTGACGTAGTTGAGCTTCTTATGACTATTGAGGACAAGTACGGCATAACAGTTCCCGACGACGAGGTACAGAACCTAAGAACAATCGCACTTATGAGCGATTACATTGACTCTCACCAGAACTAAAATTTCACTCACTTTGTGAGGTAAGCTATGTATATTACAGACATTTACGCCGAATCATGCTTTAATGAAGAGGCAATGAAAGAGTATCTATCCGAAGATACTTATAAAAAACTTAAGGAGACTGCCGATAACGGTTCTCCGCTTGACAACGAGATTGCAGACGAAGTTGCCGAAGCAATGAAAAAGTGGGCTACATCAAAAGGTGCAACCCATTTCAGCCATTGGTTCCAGCCTCTTAACGATATGACAGCCGAAAAGCACGATGCCTTCCTTAGCTTTGACAACCAGGGACGTGCTATTATGGAGTTTTCAGCCAAAGAGCTTATCAAGGGCGAATCGGATGCTTCCTCCTTCCCTTCGGGCGGTTTGAGAGCAACCTTCGAGGCAAGAGGCTATACGGCTTGGGATTGTACGTCCCCTGCATACGTCAAGGACAAGACTCTTTACATACCCACAGTTTTTTGTTCTTATACAGGTGAAGCTCTTGATAAAAAAACACCTTTGCTACGTTCTATGGAAGCACTCAATACACAGTCACTTCGTGTACTCAAGCACTTAGGTGATACAACGGCTACTAAGGTTATCACAACGGTGGGACCTGAGCAGGAATATTTTCTAATTGACCGTGAGCTTTATGAAAAGCGACTTGACCTGTTGCTCTGCGGAAGAACTCTCTTTGGTTCTCCACCTCCAAAGGGTCAAGAAATGGACGACCACTATTACGGAAGACTAAGACTGAGAATTTCTGACTATATGCACGAGCTCGACCGAGAGCTGTGGAGTCTTGGCGTTTCTGCCAAAACAAAACACAACGAGGTTGCTCCTGCACAGCACGAGCTTGCCTGCGTATATAACACGGCAAATATTGCCTGTGACCAGAACCAGATAACAATGGAGTCTATGCGCACAGTAGCCAAGAAGAAAGG
>JAZSDT010000026.1:0-2889 GCA_045531285.1 Eubacteriales bacterium | reverse complement strand
TGTGCCGTTGAGCCGCCGACACTGCGTGTCGTCTCCGTTCGGTTTCGCTTCGCTCCACCTCTCTTCGCCTCCACGCAGTGTGTTTTAACTTTACTCTTTCTTTTTTATCTTTTTAGTCTCACATCATTGACAAATGTACATCAAACAAATGTTACAATGTACATTGAAAGCTCGGATTTGACTTTCGATTCATGCAAAATAAAAAAGCGAAACACACAGTAGTGCGCTTCGCTTTGGTGAGCCACATCACTTTGCAGTCGAACGCCCTGCTGTAATCCGGCGTCAATCTCCATAAGTGTAATCGTTCGGTTGTCACCAGAATAGTTAAACGTTAATACGACCTTATCATCATACACAAACACTGAATTGATGAAAGTCTTTATCAATCGTTTCTGGCATTCTAAATCAGTGTAATCCATATTAGCAAACTGATGCAGGAAATAAACTATATGTTCCTTCTTCAGCCCTAAGTTTTCCTTCAATTTTGCAGCAGCAAGTGCCGACTTAATTTCAGCCTTTTGCTCATCAAGTTCGTCCATTCTCTGTTTTGTGGCATCGTTGAAGATTCCTTGCTCGATAGCTCTAACCAAATTTGAGATGGATTTTTCAACTTCAACCAAACTTTTTTGCAGAGAATCTGTATATGAAGTGTCAGTGTTTTGTGCTATGTAATACTGATATGTATTTTCTGCTATAAACTCTAACAGTTCTTCGTCTTGAACAAGCCCTATTACATATTCAAGTACAAGATTCTCTATCCATACCTGTCGTACTGGCTTTTTGTTGCATAGTTTCTTACGTTGATTGTGGCAGTAATAGTAGTGATGTCGGTTTCCTGTTCTGCTTGTACCGCATACACCTACCATCATTGCACCGCATTTGCCACAGAATAGTTTTTCCGTTAGAAGATACTCTACCTTTGAATTCTTGTGTGCCGCCGCTTTCTGATTGTATTTCAGCATTTCCTGTACTTTGTAAAAGATTTCTTCAGTAACTATCGCTGGAACTGCATTTTCAATACGCACTTCGTTATTGTATGTATAAATACCGATATACTTTTCGTTTTTGAGTATAGTCCTCAAACTATTGTGCGTAAACTGTGTGCCTCTTGATGTTCTGTGACCTTTCTCATTTAAAACCTTTATGATCTGTGAAACAGTATGACCTTTAGCATACATATCATAAATCAGTCGTACAGTCGGAGCAGTCTTTTCGTCAATTACAAATTTCTTATCTTTATCAACTGCATATCCGAGAGGAATGTTTCCGCCGGTACACTGTGCCTTTGTAGCACTTGCTTTCATACCACGGCGAACATTCTGTGATAACTGCTCGGAATAATATGCCGCCATACCCTCAATTACTGATTCAAGAATAATTCCCTCTGGTGTATCGGGTATCATCTCAGCAACATAGTAAATTTTAATGCCATTTTTCTTGAGATGATATTTATTAAGGGCAATTTCTTCCTTGTTTCGACCGATGCGGTCTGTTTTCCAAACAATAAGAGCATCAAATTTATGTTTTGCAGCATCCGAAAGCATAAGTTGAAACTGCTCTCTGTTATCGTTTCGCCCTGTCTGTGCTCTGTCAGCATAAACATGTATAATTGTAAGTCCATGTTCTGCCGCAAAGCGTTCAGCTTCGGCAACCTGACCTTCTATTGACTGCTCACCTTGTCTATGGCTCGAAAAACGGGCATAAACAACAGCGTTCACTCCTTAACTACATCCAAATTTAGTGCAAGTCTTGCGGTGTTTCTGTCTTTAAGACTTGCTTTATCGTATGCTCTTGCAACCTCATACGCATTTGCAGAAACTTCACTTGGCATATATGCTTTGCCGCCTGCCCATACTTCCAGCGGTACATTCAGCGTTTCTGATAACTGCATCGCAATAGGAAGGGGGGCGTCTTTCATTCTGCGGGTTATGATAGAACGTACTTGCCTGTCGGTAAGTCCTGTAACTCTTACAATGTCGGAAATATATAACCCCATTTTCATTGTTACCTCAATGAAAATCTTGTAAAAAGGAAGACCTTCAAGCTCGTTGCATAACTCTTCGTACACTGCTTCCGATTCGGTATCGCCCAAAAGATAATCTACCGAAACCTTTAATTTTTCTGCATACTTGCTTACCTGTTCAATTTTGGGTGAACGCTGTCCAAGCTCGTAACGGCTGAGTATCTGCTTTGATGTGCCAAGCATTTTAGCAAATTCATCTTGAGAGAGTCCTTTTTCTTTTCTAAGCTCTCGAAGTCTCTCTCCAAACGAAGTAAAATGTAAATCTACATCGGGCAGACTGTCTATAACAGCCTGCTCTTTTTTGTTGTCATTCATATCACTTAAACTCCTTTGTCTGTAATTCTGCACATATCCACATGCATATTATAACTCATCAAATCTACATTGTCAATATCTTTTGTAAAATTATATAAATTTGTCGACAAATGGTTGACAAACAACGAAATATATTGTAAAATAACATTGTCAACCGTACGGCGACACAACACAGACGATTCAAGGAGGTGTCTAAAAATGATATTAAAATTCGGATAAACCTGAAAGAAATTCCAAGTATGGAGAAAAAATTACTGTGTGCTACTTTTCTCGATGCAGTTATACGGTTTTACCAAAATACCGATAACGAGCTTGCATTCAGAAAATGGTATGCGGAGAAAGGAGGAAAAGTCAATGGATGAAAGAATGGAAAAAATGCTGCGAGAGAAATACCCCAATCACATACCTCTTAAAGTTGCATCAAAGTTTCTTGCAGTATCGCCCCGACAGTTATCAAAGCTAATTGCAGATGAACGTAAACCCTTTTGTGAAATAGGTGCTAATATCGGGACCAAGTCGGATCGTAGCCATGTCGTTCTGTGAGCCAAGGA
>JAZSDT010000016.1:0-16558 GCA_045531285.1 Eubacteriales bacterium | reverse complement strand
CTGAGATAGTCGTAGATCTCGGTGACAGTACCTACAGTTGAGCGTGGATTTTTGGAAGTTGTTTTTTGATCAATTGAAATAGCGGGAGAAAGTCCGTCTATAAAATCCACGTCAGGTTTATCAAGTTGCCCCAAAAACTGTCTTGCGTAAGATGACAGCGATTCAACAAAGCGTCTGTATGCCTCTGCGTACAGTGTATCAAATGCAAGTGAAGATTTTCCTGAACCTGATAAACCGGTGAATACAACAAGCTTATTTCTTGGAATCTCCACGTTTATATCTTTAAGGTTGTTTTCCCGTGCACCTCTTACGGTAATTTGTTCTTTTAACATTATTTATTTTCCTTTAGTTTAAATATCTTATCTCTCAATATTGCTGCGTACTCAAAGTCAAGTTCTCTTGACGCGGTTTGCATTTCACGAGTTAGCTTATCAATCAGCCGCTTTCTTTCCTTCTGAGACATTACAGTCTTTTCTTTATTAAGTTCACTCAAAACATCTTGAGAACGATCAACTACATCTATATTATCAAGTATCTCTCTATTAACAGTATGCGGTATTATGCCGTTTGCTTCATTGTAGGCATCTTGAATAGAGCGACGTCTTACAGTTTCGTCAATAGCCTTTTTCATCGATTTTGTTACGTTATCTGCATACATTATTACACGACCGTCTACGTGTCTTGCCGCTCTGCCTATAATCTGAACAAATGACGTAGCAGAACGCAAAAAGCCTTCTTTGTCAGCATCCAGAATTGCCACAAGAGAAACTTCCGGAAGATCAAGTCCTTCTCTTAATAGATTTATACCCACGAGAACGTCATATTTCCCTTGGCGTAATTCTTTTATTAATTGAATTCTGTCGATCGTCTCAACCTTGTGGTGCATATATTTTGCTTTGATACCTGCAGAACACAAGAACGAAGTCAAATCCTCAGCCATATTCTTGGTTAATGTAACTACCAAAGCACGTTGTCCTTTTTCTACTCTTGAGTTAATCTCGCCAATTAAGTCGTCTATCTGCCCTTCTATTGGCCTGACATCAATAAGCGGATCAAGCAGACCTGTAGGACGTATGATCTGCTCGACCACCTGAGTGCTTCTTTCAAGCTCATACTCATCCGGAGTTGCGCTTACGTATACTATCTGATTTAGTTTATTTCTGAATTCATCAAAATACAACGGTCTGTTATCGTACGCACTGGGGAGTCTGAATCCATATTCAACAAGGTTCTTTTTTCTTGCCGTATCGCCGCCGCTCATACCTCTGACCTGCGGTACTGTAACGTGAGATTCATCAATAAACAGCAAAAAGTCCTCAGGAAAGTAGTCAAGGAGTGTGTAAGGCGTTGCTCCGGGAGCTTTACCTGCAAAGACCCTTGAATAGTTTTCGATTCCGGAACAGTACCCCACCTCTTCAATCATTTCGAGATCGTACTTTACTCTTTCTTCTATTCTTTGAGCTTCAATTAACATGCCTTTATCTCTGAAAAACTGTATCCGCTCAACCAGTTCATCTTTGATTTCTTGGATAGCTTTTTCTTTTTTATCGGCAGAAGTAACGTAATGAGATGCAGGATATAAAGCAACGTGGCTCAAAACAGCCGTAATTTCGCCTGTAACAACGTTTATTTCGCTAAGCCTATCAATTTCATCTCCGAAAAATTCAACTCTCACAACAACGTCTGAAGCACTTGACGGATATATTTCAACAACGTCACCTTTAACTCTGAATCTGTTTCTTGTAAAATCAATATCGTTACGTTCAAAATTAATCGCAACAAGCTTTCTAATCAATTCCTGCCTGGGGATAACCATGCCGGGACGCAAAGAAATAACAAGATGCTCATATTCGGCAGGATCACCTAAAGAATAGATACATGAAACACTTGATACGATTATTACGTCGCGACGCTCAAACAAAGAAGACGTAGCAGAATGTCTCATTTTATCTATATCGTCGTTGATGGCAGAGTCTTTCTCGATATACATATCTTTTCCGGGAATATATGCTTCGGGCTGGAAATAATCGTAATAGGACACAAAGTACTCCACGGCGTTCTCGGGAAAAAATTTTTTAAACTCGGAGCACAGCTGTGCTGCAAGTGTTTTGTTATGCGACAAAATAAGTGTTGGTTTATTAACGTTAGCAATAATGTTTGCCATAGTAAAGGTCTTACCCGAGCCCGTAACACCAAGCAGTGTTTGTTCTCTATCGCCGCGCAATATACCTTCAGACAGCTTTTTGATTGCTTCCGGTTGGTCTCCCATTGGCTCATACGGAGACACTAATTTAAATTTTTCCAATGTAAGACCTCCATAAACTCACTTAGTTTCTGTTGAAATTACGTTTCCGTTTGTATCATACAAAGTTACTGTTGAACTCACTTGAGTACCATTGGCATCGTATTTGTTTTCGGTTTTTGTAACCGAAACAAGCAATTCTTTTTCATCATAATCAGAAACAGTCTGAACCGTTATATTTCCGTTTGCATCGTATTCAAAAGTGTCGATTTCTTTATCGACAAGAACGTTATCCTTATCAAATACTCGATACGTTGCTTTAGTTTTGTTTTTATTATCATCGAATTCATAATTCTCAATTATTATGTTTTCTATTACGTCTTGTTTTGAATACTTTTCGGTTTTACGTTCTGTAACGTAACCTTCAAAATCAAATACGTAATTCTGAACCATCCCCGAAACAAAGCTTTCGTTTTTGTCGTAATTATACGTGGCAACAGTCTTTTCTCTTCCAACATTGTCAAATTCTTTTTCGGTTACATCTTTGCTTTCAAGAAGTCCGTCTTTGAATTTTTCTGTTGTTGTTTTTGCTCGTTTGCCGTTAACAAACTCATAAACAGTTCGCTCATCAATTAAATCGTCACCGTTATAAATAACGTCGATTTGTTTTTTTGGAGTTCCGTTTGCATCATATTCATACTTTGACGTTGAATAAAGTACAGGTTCACTGTTGATATCGGGAATATAGTAGCTTATATCAGAAATACTCCTGTCTTTGTTGTGATTGATCTCATATTCCTCTGTGTACCTTGAACCGTCATAAGAGCTTTCAATAAGCGTATCAATACAAAGCATTTCTTCGTTATAATACCATGTTGTACCGCTCATGGCACCGTCCATGGACTGCATGAGATATTTGGGATAACCTGCTTCATCAAAGCTGATGGTAATATCAGGAGTTGTTTGTGTCGGGTCGTACAGCGAAATATCAACGTAGGTCTCACTGTCGGAATATGTGAAATTGATTTTTCCGTTTCCGGGATAGTCTAATTGAGTCGGCTTTCCAAGAGAATTAAACTTGCTTGTAAAAACAACTGTATCTCCCTCAAGAAACTCCTCAAAAACAACGTTGTTGTTATTGTCGTACTTAAAATTCACCGAGCGGACAGGCTCAACGGTATCACAAACCGCAGAGACAGGTCTTCCGTTTTCGTCTACAGCATCTATGTAATAATCCTTGCCGAAATAAACCAATTCAGAAATATATCCGCTGTCACTGTATTTATATTTACATTCGTATTTTTCGCTATCAGAAATAAACGGAGTAAGTGTA
Organism: Eubacteriales bacterium; assembly: GCA_045531285.1. Taxonomy (GTDB): domain Bacteria; phylum Bacillota; class Clostridia; order Oscillospirales; family SIG627; genus RGIG6353. The sequence goes on along the minus strand of JAZSDT010000016.1, from coordinate 12,983 downwards.
ATTGGATCAAGTGAAATAATTTCTACAAGCTTGCCGTTGTCATTGTATTTATACTGAGCAATACCGTATATGTTATATACATAAGTACTGTCGCCGTTTACCGATAACACCGTATCACCTACACCGTTTTCGGGGACGTTTTTTTCGTTACAAGAGCACAAAAGACCACAAATCACTACAAATGCAAAACACAATAACACAATTCTATAATATATATTTTTCAACATTAAAGCCTCCTAAAGCTATTTTGTTTATTATATCATATTTTTATTAAAAATTAAAGCCTTTTAACTAAAAAAGTAGCGCGCGATATAAATTTATCGCACGCTATTTTCTTAATCTGCTTTACCTTCGCAGTAAATACAACGGTATACCTTTTTGTCTCTGTCTGTAAGCTTGAAAACATTGTCTAATTCCTGCTCTGTTGTTGTGATGCATCTTGGGTTTTTACAAGAAATAATATTAACCAATTTTTCAGGAAGACCTATTTTCTTTTTTTCTACAAGATTACCGTCTTTTATAATATCAACTGTTACACCGGGATCAACGTATCCGAGTATATCAGTATCAATGGATATATCGCAATCGATCTTGATTATGTCCTTCTTCCCCATTTTAACGCTCTGCACATTTCTGATAAGAGCTACAGAGCAATTAAGAGAGTCGAGGTTGAGAAGCTGATATATCTTCATACCTTTGCCTGCAGATATATGATCAATGACAATTCCGTTTTTTATTGAGTCTATATTCATTTAAAATTCCCCCAACAGCATAAGAATAAGAGCCATTCGCATATACTTGCCGTAAAGAGCCTGCTTGAAATAACACGCTCTGCTGTCTTTGTCTACAGCAACGCTGATTTCGTTTACTCTGGGCAGAGGATGCATAATACAAAGGTCACTCTTTGCGTTTTCAAGTTTTGAAGGCGTTAATATATAACTGTCTTTAAGCCTGAGATAGTCATCCTCGTTAAAGAAACGTTCTCTCTGCACTCTGGTCATATAAAGAATATCAAGCTTAGGAAGTACTTCTTCAAGATTTGTTGTCTCGATGTAGCTCAGACCGTTTTTTTCTATAACGTCTTTTTTAACGTAACCCGGTATTTTAAGCTCTTCAGGTGAAATCAAAACAAATTCAATATTTTGATATCTTGACAACGCATTAATCAAAGAATGCACAGTTCTGCCGAACTTGAGGTCACCGCACAAACCTACAGCAAGGTTGTTAAATCTCCCCTTCTCACGCTTTATGGTAAGAAGGTCTGCCAGAGTTTGTGTCGGATGGTTATGTCCGCCGTCTCCAGCATTTATAACAGGGATAGTAGCATTCATCGATGCCACGAGCGGAGCTCCCTCTTTAGGATGACGCATAGCCATGATGTCTGCGTAACACGAGATCATCTTCGCAGTATCGGCTACACTTTCACCTTTTTTTGCAGAGCTTGAACCTGCATCCGCCATAGAAAGAACGTTTCCGCCAAGCTCATACATTGCAGCTTCAAAGCTAAGCCTTGTTCTTGTAGATGGCTCAAAGAAAAGAGTTGCCAACTTTTTACCGTGACATTTTTCAGAATACTTTTTGGGATTGTCAATAATATCATTGGCAACCTCTACAAGCTTTTCAATTTCTTCAACCGAAAGGTCAAAGATATCGATAACACTTCTCATTGCTTCGCACCGATCCAGCTCTCGTCAGAGGGATTATTTCTGAAAGCGATAAGACGCTTTATATCTTCGGGCTTTATGTAGCCTTCTTCAGCTGCAACTTCTGCAATTGTATCAAAGTTTGTAAGGCTGATATTCTTAACGTTCGCCTCAGCAAGTCTGTCAAGTCCTTTTTTCATACCGTAAGTGAAAATTGAAACGATTCCGAGAACTTCGGCTCCTGCTTCACGAAGTACGTTAACAACTTCAATTACACTTCCGCCTGTTGAAATAAGATCCTCAACTACTACTACCTTCTGCCCTTTTTCAAGTCTTCCTTCTATCTGATTCTGTCTACCATGGTCCTTAGCACCGCTACGAACGTATCCCATAGGCATATCAAGAATATGTGCTGTAATAGCAGCATGAGCGATACCGGCTGTTGAAGTACCCATAAGAACTTCAGCGTCCGGATAATTTTCTTTTATAAGCTTTGCAAGACCGTTTTCAACGTCACATCTTACTTCAGGTGCAGTAAGAGTAAGACGGTTATCACAATAAACGGGACTCTTTATACCACTAGCCCATGTAAAAGGTTCTTCAGGACGGAAGAAAACCGCCTTTATTTTAAGTAAATCTTTAGCAATAAGTTTTTCCATTATTATTTCTCCTTTAATCAACAAATTCAGAAACACAACGCTTGTATGCAGCCACTGGATCTTCTGCTGCAGTGATAGGTCTACCTACAACTATATAATCCGAACCTATTCTCTTTGCTTCTGCAGGAGTCATTACTCTGACCTGGTCACCTTTATCTCCGTCAGCAAATCTGACGCCGGGCGTTACTGTAATAAAGTCGTTACCGCATCTGCTATGTACTCGTTCAGCTTCAAGAGGAGAGCAAACTACTCCATCAAGTCCTGCAATTTTAGCATTGTTAGCATAGTGCATTACGGTATTTTCCATTGTTTCGTTTATAAGCAAATCGTTCTTTAAGCGTTCTTCGCTTGTTGAAGTCAGCTGGGTAACAGCTATCAAAATAGGTCTTGTTCCGTCAGGTCTTGTAAGTCCCTCGATAGCCGCTTCCATCATTGCAATTGTTCCGGAAGCATGCAAATTTGTCATATCAACGTCAAGTCTTGATAAAACAGACATCGATTTTTTTACTGTATTCGGAATATCGTGGAGCTTAAGGTCGAGGAAAATCTTATGACCTCTGGCTTTTATATCTCGAACTATCTGCGGTCCCTCGGCGTAGAAAAGTTCCATTCCGATTTTTACAAAAGGCTTCACGTCTGTAAATTTGTCAAGAAAAGCCATAACCTCGTCTTTTCCTGCAAAGTCACACGCTATAATTACATCACGTCCCATTAGTGTGCTCCCCCTATTATATCATTTAAATCATTAATTTTGTACTTGTTCATTACTTGTGGAAGATTATCGATAATATTTTTACACGCAAACGGTTCCACAAGATTTGCCGCTCCGACCTGAACGGCTGTTGCGCCTGCCAACATCATTTCAATCACATCTTCCGCTGTCGATATGCCGCCCATTCCGATAATAGGTATCTTAACGGCTTCATAAACCTGATACACCATTCTTAATGCTACGGGCTTTATAGCAGAACCGGAAAAACCTCCCATTTTATTGGCAATTACGGGTTTCTTTGTTTTCAAGTCTATTCTCATACCAAGGAGTGTATTTATCAAGCTTATGCCGTCGGCACCATTTTCTTCACAAGCCTTTGCAATGGAAACTATATCCGTAACATTTGGTGAAAGCTTAATAAATACAGGTTTTGTGGTAACAGCTTTTACAGAACGTGTGACCTCGCCTGCGGCTTCAGGAGAAGTGCCAAAGCTCATGCCGCCACCATGTACGTTGGGACAGCTGATATTTACTTCAAACCATCCTATTTGCTCCTCTTTATCAAGTTTAGCACAGGTTTCGGAATACTCCTCTATTGAAAATCCGCTAACGTTAGCCATAACAGGCTTAGAAAAGCATTTCTTAAGTTTGGGAAGCTCTTCTGAAATTACCTTGTCTACACCCGGATTCTGCAAGCCAACGGCGTTAATCATACCTGCATCACACTCTGCTATTCTGGGAGTAGGATTACCGAATCTTGCATCTCTCGTCGTACCTTTAAAGGAAAATGTACCCAGGCAGTTAATGTCATACAATTCAGCGAATTCATAGCCAAATCCAAACGTGCCACTGGCAGGGATAATAGGATTGTCAAGAGTAATTCCACAAAGCTCAACCTTTGTATTTACCATATTATCTCCTCCCTTTCAAGAACGGGACCGTCCTTACAAATTCGTTTATTTCCATATTTTGTTTTGCACGTACATCCCATGCAAGCACCAAAACCGCATCCCATACGTTCCTCAAAGCTGTATTGACCGCTGGTTTTAGCTATCTTATCAATAGCACGGAACATTACCTCTGGGCCACAAGTATAGAAGTAGCTGTAATCAATGCCATTCATTGCATCTGTAACAAATCCTTTAACACCGAGAGAACCGTCAACTGTAGCGACAACCACAGTCGCACCAAGCTCTTTAAATTCGCTTGCGTAGAACACATCATCTGCGGAATTAAAGCCAAGAACGACAGTCACGGATTTTCCGTTATTAATCAAATCACGGCAGAGTCGATACATAGGAGGCACGCCAACACCACCGCCTATAAGGAGCGGACGTTCACCACTCTTTGAAATATCGTAGCCATTTCCAAGTCCGACAAGAATATCAAGGCTATTCCCTTTTGATATTTCTGACATCATCTCGGTTCCACTGCCGACAACCTTATAAATAAGTGTGATAGTTGTAGAATCGTAATCACAAATAGATATTGGACGGCGAAGGAACTTTCCGTCAAGCTTGATATTAACAAACTGTCCGGGTGCTGTGATGGCAGAAGTATCCCCCTTCAAAACCATTTTAAAAACGTCGCGGGCAATTTTTACATTTGATAATATTTCATATATTCCTTGTGTCACTTATTGTATCCTCACTTAAGAGTTAATAGTTGAAATTCCAAGAGTAGTTTCTTCAAGTACGTCAAGAAGTACCTTTACGGTATCAAGTGCGGTGAAAATAGTAACGTTGTTCTGCACAGCGCACTGTCTTATTGCGTGACCGTCTGACATACTGCCTGTATTGATATCACGTGTATTGATAACGTAGTTAACGTAGCCTTGTCTGATAGAATTAAGAATATCTTCTGCGCCGTCTCCGATCTTGTGACGAACTCTTGTTCTGATTCCGTGCTCCTTCAAGAATTTAGCCGTGCCTTCTGTTGCTTCTATATTAAATCCAAGATTGTAGAATCTTCTTATAAGCTCAAGCGCTTCTTCCTTGTCTCTGTCAGCAATCGTTGCAAATACAGTGCCGTAATTAACAACGTTCATTCCGCTAGCCTGAAGAGCCTTATAAAGAGCTCTGTTGAGCTTATTGTCATATCCGATCGCCTCACCTGTTGATTTCATCTCGGGAGACAAATAAGCATCAAGTCCGCTGAGCTTGGAGAATGAGAAAGCAGGAGCTTTTACGTACCAACGTTCTTTTTCCTTGGGATATATCTCTGTTATTCCCTGTTCCTTGAGTGTCTTTCCAAGAATTACAAGTGTACCAATATCAGCAAGGCTGTAGCCTGTTGATTTTGAAAGGAAAGGAACGGTTCTCGAAGAACGTGGGTTAACCTCAATAATGTATACGTCATCATTGCTGTCAACGATAAACTGAATATTAAACAATCCAACTATTCCGATACCCAGACCGAGCTTTTTGGTATATTCAAGAATAGTATCCTTTACCTTCTGACTGAGAGTGAAAGAAGGATAAACGCTAATTGAGTCTCCGGAGTGAATACCTGTTCTTTCAACAAGTTCCATAATACCGGGAACAAAAACGTCTGTACCGTCACAAACAGCATCAACTTCTACTTCTTTTCCCTGAATATATTTATCGACAAGTACAGGCTTGTCTTCGTCTACTTCAACTGCTGTTTTAAGATAGTGGCGAAGCATATCTTCATTTGAAACGATCTGCATAGCACGACCGCCAAGAACGAAAGAGGGTCTTACAAGAACAGGATAACCAATCTCTCCTGCTACTCTCACGCCGTCTTCTATGTTAGTAACAGCAGCTCCTCTGGGCTGAGGAATATTAAGAGACTGCAAAACCTTTTCAAAAGAATCTCTGTTTTCTGCTTTTTCAATAGCGTCGCAGTCAGTTCCAATTATCTTGACACCGCGCTTTGTAAGAGGTTCTGCAAGATTTATGGCAGTTTGTCCGCCAAGCGAAGCTATAACTCCGATGGGTTTTTCCAGCTCAACTATATTCATAACATCCTCGGTGCAAAGAGGCTCAAAGTAGAGCTTGTCAGACGTTGTGTAATCTGTTGAAACCGTTTCGGGATTGTTATTGATAATAATAGCTTCGTAACCTGAACGCTTGATAGTAGTAACGGCATGAACTGTAGAATAATCAAACTCTACACCCTGACCGATACGGATAGGTCCGGAACCGAGAACAATAACCTTCTTCTTGTCAGAAACAATTGATTCGTTTTCGTCTTCATAGGTAGAATAGAAATAAGGAATATAACCTTCAAATTCAGATGCACATGTGTCTATCATCTTATATACAGGGAATATCTTATTCTCTTTTCTAATATTCCAAACTTCAATCTCATCAACGTTCCAAAGTTTTGAAATAAAGTTATCGGAAAATCCCATCCTTTTAGCTTCGTAAAGAACGTCAACGTCGTACTTGGCATTGCGAACCGTCTCTTCCATATCAATGATATTTTTAAGCTTTTCAAGGAAGAGCATTTCAATCTTTGTGGCATCGCATATAAGACCAAGGTCAACACCGTTTCTAATCAACTGTGCTATAGCAAAATAACGGTCATCCGTAGCATCCTTAACGTAAGAGAGCATTTCGTCGTTCGTATAAGTATCAAACTTCTTCATATAGAAGTGAGAAACACCGATTTCAATAGAACGAACAGCCTTAAGCAAGCTTTCCTCAATGGTTCTGCCGATACTCATTACTTCACCGGTAGCTTTCATCTGAGTGGAAAGCTTATTGTTGGCATCTGTAAATTTATCAAACGGGAATCTCGGCATTTTTGTAATAACGTAGTCAAGCGTAGGCTCGTAAGCGGCAGGAGTATTAGCAATTTTAATTTCATCAAGAGTCATTCCTACAGCTATTTTAGCAGTGACACGAGCAATCGGATATCCACTCGCCTTGGACGCAAGAGCGGAAGATCTGGAAACTCTGGGGTTAACCTCAATAAGATAATAATCAAGTGAGTGAGGGTCAAGCGCGAACTGAACGTTACAACCACCCTCAATTTTCAACTCTCTGATTATCTTAAGTGCGCTGTTACGAAGCATTGAGCATTCCTGGCTGGTGAGAGTTTGAGTAGGACAAACAACCACAGAGTCACCTGTATGAATGCCGACAGGGTCAACGTTCTCCATGTTACAGATAGCAATTGCAGTATCGTTGGCATCGCGCATTACTTCATACTCAATTTCCTTATAGCCCTTGATGCTCTTTTCAACAAGTACTTGGTGAACGGGAGAAAGCTTAAGAGCGTTCTTAAGAATGTCAGCACATTCTTCGGCATTGTCGGCAAATCCACCGCCTGTTCCGCCCAAAGTAAATGCAGGGCGAAGAACTACGGGATAACCGATTTCTTCGGCAACTCGCAGACCGTCTTCTACTGTATTTACCGTGTCCGAAGGAAGAACTGGTTCTCCAAGCTTTTCACAAAATTCCTTAAAAAGCTCTCTGTCTTCTGCAGTTTCAATACTGTCTACACGCGTACCCAGAAGCTCAACCTGACACTCCTTGAGAATTCCTTTTCTGTGAAGCTGAGTTGCAAGATTAAGCCCTGTTTGTCCGCCTATACCCGGGATAATAGCATCGGGTCTTTCATAACGGAGTATCTTTGCTACGTATTCAAGCGTAAGAGGCTCCATATATATCTTGTCAGCGATGGTGGTATCGGTCATAATGGTAGCCGGATTAGAGTTGCACAAAACAACCTCGTATCCTTCTTCTTTCAGGGCAAGACAAGCCTGTGTGCCCGCATAGTCAAACTCTGCGGCCTGACCTATAACAATAGGTCCCGAACCGATAACGAGTATCTTTTTTATATCACTTCTCTTTGGCATTGTCTTAATCCTCCTTCATTGAGTTTAAAAACTGATTAAACAGGCAATCGCTATCTAATGACCTAAGTGCGCTCTCTGTCTGATACTGAATACTGAATATTTTATCCTTGGTACATCTCATACCTTCAATGGTAGAATCTATAATATTTATCTGTGTTACTTCAAGGTCGGTAGTCTTAACGCTATCGAAATCCACAACGTAGCCGTGATTCTGAGACGTTACCTCAACTATGCCGTTAGTAAGATTTTTTACAGGATGATTAACGCCTCTGTGTCCGAACTTAAGCTTAGAAATTTTTGCTCCGTAAGATAATGCAATTACTTCATGTCCAAGACCCGAGCCAAAAATAGGACATTTGCCACGAAGCTGATTAACAAGCTCTACCAAGCAAGGTGTGTCCTCAGGAGAACCGGGACCGTCGGTAAGAAATACTCCGTCAGGCTTCATTGCAATTATTTCATCGGCAGTAGTGTCAAAAGGAACAACGGCAACATTACAACCGTTAGCATTGAGAATGTCGATTATATTCGGTTCAAGTCCGCAATCAACAAGAACGATGTTGTGCTTAGCGTTATGCGTTCTCGAATACCATTTTCTTTTACAGCTGACTTTTGATACAGCGTCAGTGGGAATGTCGGTTGTTCTGATAATCTCCAAAGCTTTGTCCGTAGGTGTATCAATGGACGTTATGAGAACCTTGCGGCATCCGTTATCTCTTATGCTTCTTGTAAGTTTTCTTGTATCCAAGCCGTAAATACCCGGGATATGGTTTTCCTCCATTACCTCAGATAGTGTTTTAACGTATCTGAAATTTGAAGGTAAATCATTGTATTCTCGAACGATAAGTCCGCCAATTGTAGGAGTTTTTGTTTCTCCGTCATCCGATACACCGCACGTTCCGATTATCGGGTACGTCATAACGACCATCTGATACATATACGTAGGATCGGAAACTATCTCTTGATATCCTACCATAGAAGTATTGAAGACAATTTCACACACTCTGTCGCAATTGTCACCAAATCCGTAACCGCAGTATTCACTGCCGTCTTCGAGCACTATTTTTCTATTCATCTTTCCTGCCATACTATTTTACCTCCATGCATTGTGAGAATACATTTTCCATATACTGTCATATCTTTGAATGGTGTGCTTTTTCCTTTTGATAAAAATGTGTCCGGATCAACTTTGTAGCTTTCACTCAGGTCAAAAACCGTAAGGTCAGCTCTGTCGCCTTCTTTAATTCCGCCCTTGAGATTAAACCTCTCATGCGGGTTGACAGACATAAGCTTTATTAGTTTTTCAAGCGATATAATTCCTGTTAAAACCAGATTGGTATACAAAACAGGGAACGATGTTTCCAAACCGACAACCCCCATAAGGCTTTTTTCAAGACCTTTTGATTTCTCTTCAGCCGAATGTGGCGCATGGTCAGTTGCTATCATATCAATGGTACCGTCTTTAATTCCTTCTATCAGAGCAAGCCTGTCGTCTTCGGAACGAATAGGCGGATTCATTTTAAAGCGTCCGTCTTCCTGCAAGTCTTTGTCGCTTAGCAAAAGATAATGCGGACCTGTTTCACAGGTTATATTCACACCGCGTTTTTTAGCATCTCTAATAATATCGACGCTTTCTTTTGTGGAGATGTGACAAACATGGTATGCTACTCCGCTTTTTTCCACAAGCTCAATATCACGTTTGATAGGTAACCATTCACTCTCGGAACAAATCCCCCTATGACCGTGTTGCTTAGCATATTCTCCGTCGTGTATATAACCATTATTTAAAAGTGAATTATCTTCACAATGAGCTGCTATTATTTTCCCCAGCGACTTTGCGATATTCATAGCCGAAAGCATCATTTCTTTACTTTGAACGCCTCTTCCGTCATCAGAAAAACCGCAAACGTTTTCAGCCATACCTTGCATATCTGACAGCTCTTCACCTTTTTCTCCTACGGTTATCGTTCCGTAAGGAAGTACCTCAATTACTGCATCCTTTTTTATAGCCTCCAGCTGAAGTGCAAGATTGTCAACAGAATCCGGCGTAGGACAAAGGTTTGGCATTGAGCAAACGGTAGTAAAACCTCCGTGGGCTGCAGCTTGGGTACCGGTTTTCACCGTTTCTTTATAAATAAATCCCGGTTCACGCAAATGTACATGTACATCGGCAAAACCGGGAAAAACAAATTTATCTGTCAAATCAATAACGGTAACGTCAGTGCCGAGAAGAGATGAAGGGACAGTGGTAACAAGCCCGTCAACAACTGTGATATCTCGACGAACAAATTTGTCGCTATCAAAAACCATTGCATTTTTCAAAACGTAGTTCATAAACTCTCCTCTTGACACAAAAAAAGAACCTAAATAAGATTCTTAAGAAATTAAAAATGCCATAATGCGAAATTACAAACCGCACAGCAGTTTCTAACTCTTTTTATTTGAGTTATTTTATCACAAAACAGCCTATGTGTCAAGAGGATTATAAAAGAAAATATCTCATTATTTTACATTTGTCAATTTTCTTTAAATATAGCGGAACACATATTGATTTTTTTCGTCAGAAGTATTAAAATATACGTAGTAATTCTATTTGAGGTAAGCAATGAAAAAAAAGAAAAAATTTTCTCCTTTGCAAATATCGTTAATCGCTATCGCCACTGTGCTTTTTATTGCAATATTTGCGTTTTACATACTCATCGTTTGTGGCGGAAGTAAAAAATTACAAACCATGTGGGTCTGCTCCGCCATGACGACAATGAACCATAAATATTTAGCTACGTGGTTTATTTCTGACGAAAAAATACAGCAAATAATGTCAGAAAATGCTGTAGATGATTCTATGTACGAATCCGCTCTAACCGATTTTAAAGACAAATCTCTTAAGTTTGCAAAACCAACAGTTTTACAATTGATTTTGTCAAATAATTCCAAATCGGTTGATGCTCCTTCGTGGTTTCACTCTTACTTTGCCGAAGGGTATTCGAAATTAGAAGACGGAATATATATCAAAGAATACTCTGAAGGCACCTGGAAAGGCTTTGTTATGCTTATACAAGATCCTTTAAGAGTTAAACTGAGAGATACCAGGTACCAATTTGACAAGGGGCAAACAGTCAAAAAAATGGTTGCAGAAGCTGATGCTATAGCCGGCCTTAACGGAGGTGGATTTACGGATGGATTAAACTATGATTCCAACGGAGGTTCTCCCGCCGGACTTATAATCGAAAACGGAGTTCTTGTTTTTCCGAAAGAATACAACGATAAGTTATACAATATGATCGGAATAAATGATAAAGGCGTACTTATCTTAAAGCATTGTACTGCACAGTGGGCTATTGAGAACAATATTGTAAGTGCTGTTTCTTTCTCCCCTTTTCTTGTAGTAAACGGCGAAGGAACCGTCAAAAACGGAACAGGCGGCTGGGGAATTGCTCCTAGAACAGCTATAGGTCAACGAGCTACAGGAGAGTTTTTGTTTGTTGTTGTTGATGGTAGACAAATAGGCTGGAGCATTGGTTGTGACTTGGACGTACTGCAAGACATTCTCCTGAAAGAAAAAGCAGAAAACGGTGCAATGCTCGACGGCGGAAGTTCAACAGTTCTTTTCTATAACGGGGACTATATTAACCGTCCCAGTCTTGGACACGAAAGGCTTATCAATAACTGTTTTATAGTAACAAAATAACGCAATAATTTTAATATCATATTTCCTAAAGGAAAGCACTCTATGTATTTCGTTTATATAATAAGATGTACTGACAATTCGCTGTATGCCGGGACCGCAAGAGACGTATCCAAGAGGTTAAAAGAACATTTTGGGAAAAGTGAAAAAAGAGCAAAATATACAAAGTCTCACGATCCCCTTAGACTTGAAGCTGTTTGGCAATGCCAAACAAAAAGCGATGCTCTAAAACTTGAATACAGACTAAAAGAATTAAGCAAAGCACAAAAAGAAAAGCTTATTAAAGACAACGTCGCACCAGAGTCCATTTGTATAAAGCTTTCAGGACTTACCTTTGACAGGCTAAACGTCAATGAAATAGACGTATAATGTTGACTTTTTTAAAACTTTGTTGTATTCTATAGAAAATAAAAAAATTGAGGAATATTTATGAGAATAGTAATTAAAATAGGCACATCAACGCTTACACATTCGACAGGATGTCTTAATATAAGAAGAATAGAAAAATTATGTGAAGTCGTGAGCGATTTAAAAAACGCAGGTCATGAACCGATCCTTGTTTCCTCGGGAGCAATTGGCATGGGCGTAGGAAAATTGTCTTTGAAGTCTAGACCTCAAGATATTCCTACAAAGCAAGCAGCAGCTGCTGTAGGTCAATGCGAACTGATGTATACATACGATAAGCTTTTTTCCGAATACAGACATACAGTAGCCCAAATACTGCTCACAGAACATGACGTTAACGATCAGCAAAGAAGAGAAAACTTTCACAATACGCTGACCAGACTTCTCGAGCTTGATTGCATTCCCATAATAAACGAAAATGATACAGTTGCAACGGAAGAGCTTGGAATTGGAGATAATGACACGTTAGCTGCAATAGTTTCTATTAACATTTCAGCAGACGTTTTGGTTCTATTATCCGATATAGATGGATTATATACAGCAGACCCACATAAAGACAAAAACGCAAAGCTTATATGCTCTGTAAATGAAATAACGCCCGATATAATTGCTCTTGCAGGCGGAAAAGGTTCTGAGCTTGGTACCGGTGGAATGGCAACAAAAATACGAGCGGCACAAATAGCTACAAGCGCAGGCACAGATATGATAATAACAAACGGTGATAACCCTTCTGTGCTTTATAACATAGTAGATGGTGAAGAAGTAGGAACAAGATTTTGGAGCAAAAAATGATAACGACAAAAGAAATACTTGAGAGGGCAAAAAAAGTTGCCCCCGAAATATCAAAAACCAGTGATAAAGCAAGAAATAAAGCTCTTATAAGTATGGCAAATGCTCTAAGAGCGAACACAGGATATATTCTCGAAAAAAACTCAAACGACGTAGAAGCGGCTAAAGAAAAGCTTGGAAATGTTATGATAGACCGTCTTTCTTTGACTAAAGAAAGGATTGAAGCAATGGCATTAGGTCTCGAAGAAGTCGCAAAACTACC
>JAZSDT010000002.1:0-36333 GCA_045531285.1 Eubacteriales bacterium | reverse complement strand
AGCGGTCAGCGACCGCCGGCAATTCTCGCCTACCGTAACCATTAGGTATATCCCTACAATGCGAAACGGCGAGGCTGTTTTAATGCAATTTCCTAGCATATAAGAAAAACCACCTGACAAGTTCAACAAGCAGGTGGTTTTCTTATTTAATCGTTAACGTATCTGTATGCCGAGTCTCCGTATTTCATCATTGCTTCCAACAGTGCGGTCAGCTTTTCGTTGGAGTCCTGTTGCATGGTGTGTGCATAAGATTCTATGCTGTAGCTAAGGGTATTACTGATCTCTGTGCCATCCCTATAAGCAGTAGCGTAAACCGTTTCTCTCATCTGGAAGGCTCTCAATCCGTTAAAGCAAACGTAATATCCATCGTTTGTCTCCACAAACTCGTCGGCGCTTACCGTCCATCCGTCATGGTTGCTGTCGGTGTAGAATCTCACCGTCAAGCCCTCCACCGAATCGGTAACAAGCTTCAAGCGTACAGTTACCGCATCTTCAAGCACCAGACCTACCGATTCCCAAACTGCCGTGGAGTCCTGGATAACCTTGTGGTTTAAATTCTGCACAGTGGACAGTGCAGGCGCTGTAGCTGTCGCCCATCCTTTTTGTTCATCGTTCAAGTCCGACGTCACAAGGGCATCAGCTTCATAATCCAGATAAAGCTGTGATGCCTCCCCGTAATAAAGCAAGTCCACCAACAACGTCTTTAACTCTTCGTTTTCGGCATATTTGCCGCCTTCATTACAGTTCTCCAGCATACCGTAGCAATACTCTTTCACGCTGTAGCTTCTCGTTTGACAGGCAACCTGTTCTCCACCATACGTTGCATACAGCGTTGCCTCAATAGTGTCATTCATCATATGAGGAGCAACGTCCTTGAGAACAAACGAATAACGTCCCATAGAGTCAATATAGTATTTGTTTACGGTAATTATATCTCCGTTGAAGCTAAACACAACGTACGGGTCGCTATATGCCATTTCTTCAAAGCGTTGGGGTTCAACCTTAAAGTTGACCGAAATGCCGTTTTCCAAGGTAAGCGAAGCTCCCCAGAACTTTGGACACACTCCGCCGCAAAGAGAACATTCACCTTGCTCGTTGTAATCGTGTCCTGTTACAGGCAATTCCTGATACGTGCTGTAATCGGAATAAATACACTCTACGTACTCACTCCAACCGCCTTCGGTACAACTGGGAGCTTTTCCTTCATGCAAAACGCTGAAATGTCCTTCACTATCCACACCAACGTTGCTGTAGTACGAGGTTTTTCCGCGGCAATCCTCGCTCACGTAGTAAACCGTGTCACTGGCAATCATTGGATAGAGCTCTGTTCCAAGCTTCTGTCCCCAGCCAATCTCCTGTGTATAAGCTGAGTTTAAAGCATAAGCTATCTTACCGCTCTCCAGATCTTGGGTGTTTGTAGCGGTAATAACGGTTTCTCTTCTGGGATAACCGTTTTTTCCTATTCCCGCGCTGCAGGTATCGGAAGGCAGATAAAAATTGTTCATAATTGTACCGGCTTTGAATTTATATGCCCAACCTACAATATGTCCCACATCATGTTTGCCTTTGACACTTCCCACACTGATGCAGTTTTTTATACCGCCGAAATAATTGTCATCCACATAGCTTAAAATTCCGGCAGCCTGTGTTCCGCCATCGACAGATATTATTCCGTAAAAACCGCAATTATTAATATTAACGCCTTCATCGGCAACAGCCAGAATGCCTGCCACTCCTTCTACGTCTCCTGCCAGGTTGCAATAGCCGTGATAAGAACAGCCAATAATGTCCGGGCCGTACGTTGTAGAACCTACAACACCTCCAACGTGTTTTGTATAACTCAAAAATGATTTTCCTCGAATATCAACGTAAGAGTGACAATTTAAAACTTGAGACGATGAGCCTGTGGCAAATCCAACGATTCCTCCAAAATAACACTCTTTGGGAGCATTAATATTAAGTCTTCCCTCTACAGTCAGATTTTTCACAACTCCGTTATTAAGATTGCCGATAAATCCGCTATAACTCTCTACAGCGTTAATTCTCATACCAACTATCCTGTGCCCTGTTCCGTCAAAGGTTCCGCTGTAGGAAACACCAGCATTTCCTATAGGCTGCCATTCTCTATCTTCTAAGTCAACTTCCTGTGTTAAGATCGCACAGGCGCTCTTATTTTGCGACGTGCCGTCGGTTAAGGTTCCGTTAACCAATCCTGCAAACCATAAAAGCTGTCCTGCATTTCCTATTTCATAGTTGCCGCTTGTTTCATTAAGGTATGCAGGCTGGTATTCACCGCAATGAACACAAAAGCCCTCTTCGTCATATCCAACGTGCTCTTCGGCAACCGTATTTACATCACTGTTATTTGAATAAATAGCCTTACATTTGTCATAGCCGAGATAAACCTTTTCACCGCCCAAAACAGGATAGGGGTCGGTTCCGACCTTTTGTCCCCAGGCAAGCCCCTCGGATGACTGGGAAGTAGCAAGTAAATATGCAATCTCACCACTGACAAGCTGCTCCTGTGTTACAAAGGATGCCGTAAGCTTTTTCGACTCGTCATCTGTTCCCTGCAAATACAATGACGTTCCCGCAAGCGCATAGTTCCTTAGGGATGAAGTTGAATTAGAGCCGTCATTGCGGAACCAGCCCGCAAGAGCTCCTGCCGTAAGATTTCTCTGGCTGGTATCCGTGATAGTTCCAAGATTCAGATTTCCTCTGAAATTGGTCATGGTATGTCTTTCGTAGCCGAGGATTCCTCCAATACGGGGCGATGTGTCCGGAACGCCTGCGGCAGAAATGTTTCCATAGTTACAACAGTTTACAATACTGTCATTGTTGTATGCATAACCCACAATACCGCCTATAGACTCACCGCTATCCCCCAGTACAAGATTACCGCGGTTCACACAGCTGTAAACATAGTCAGCTTTTTCATTTGCATTTTCCAGTCCGCCTACAACACCGCCTACAAGTCGGCAATTTTTCGTTCCTGTTATGTTCACCTCGGATATTACGTTTGTAACAACTACCGAGCGATAATAATAATGTGCATACGCTATAGCACCGCCAAGGTACTCACCTGTATATACAGTGATATCACCCTGAACCGTGAAGTTCTTTATTCTTCCTCCCTTGACACATCCAAACAGACCCAAAAATTTTTCAACGGTGCGGTGGGGTTTATTGATGCGCAAATTGGAAATTGTATGTCCGTTTCCTTCAAAGCTTCCGTAATAGTATACCGAAGGACTGTATCCGTATAACCAAGGGGTGTATCCAATGGGAGTCCACTCTCTATTTTCCAAATCAATGTCAGCAGTCAATTCTGCGTTGATTGCCTTTTCGCCGTTGTTTACCTGCTGAGCAAACCAGAAAAGCTGTCCCGCGTTCCCTATTTCATAGTAGCTGTTTGTTGCATCCAAGGTAGCAGGCTGATAGCCTCCGCAATAAGTACAAAAACCGTTTTCGTTATAAGCCTCGTGAGGACCTTCAACCGTATTGACGTTGCTGTCGTTGGTATAGATGACCTTACACTTGTCATAGCCGCAATAAACCCTCTCGCCGCCCAAAACGGGACGGGGATCGGTTCCGATTTTTTGTCCCCAGTTCAACCCGTCGGAAATTTGATAAGTACCAAGTATATATGCAATCTCACCGCTTGCCAGCTGTTCTTCCGTTACGTAGGACGCCTTAACCTCAAGGGATTCGGAATAAGTTCCCTGCAAATACAAGGCAGAGCCAATCAATGCATAATTCTTTACAGTGTTGGTCTTGTTATCACCGTCATTACGGAACCATCCCGCAAGAGCACCTACCTTGATGTTTCTTTCGCTGGTATCCGTGACAGTTCCAAGATTCAGATTTCCTCTGAAATTGGTCATGGTATATCTTTCGTAGCCAAGGATGCCACCAATGCTAGGCTCTATATCCGAAGTACCGGCGGCAGAAACATTTCCGTAGTTGGCACAGTTTACAATACTGTCATTGACATATGCATAACCTACAACACCGCCAATACAATCACGACTTTCTCCCATCGCAATATCGCCGTAGTTAGCACAGCTGTAAACGTAGTCGGCGGACTGGTTTACGCTTTCAATACCGCCTACGACACCGCCCACCCAATTGCAGTTTTTCGTTCCTGTAATGTTAACCTCGGAATTTACGTTTGAAATTACAAAGGGCTGTGATGAGTAATTCGCCTGACCGACAGCACCTCCAATGTACGAGCCTGTGTATACAGTGATATCACCCGCAACGGTAAAATCCTTTATAGTTCCTCCCTTAACACACCCAAACAGACCGAGAAAGCTTTTGCTTGAGGTGGAAGTACTCGTAATGCGCATATTGGAAATTTTATGTCCGTTTCCGTTAAAAGTTCCACCGTAATATGCCGACGAGCTATATCCGATGGGAGTCCACTGAACGTTTCCCAAATCAATATCAGCAGTCAATTCTGCGTTGATTGTCGCCTGACCGCCGTTTACTTGCTGTGCAAACCAGAAAAGCTGTCCTGCAGAGCTGATTTGATAAACACCTTCCTCGTTTTGCGGTGCTTCCTCATATTCTGCCGCGCAAACAGACACGGAAAACACAACCAACATAAACAGGGCAATAACAGGTAATAGCCAAAGCCTGTTTTTGTTGCAAAAAATCCTTTTTCCAAACATAATCAAAATAACGTCCTTTCCGCCAAATTTTTAAGAAACCGTGTTTTTGTTATTTTAGCATTTTAATAATAATTTGTCAACAATCTTTGAACACTATTTGTCCTTTTTTGCTGATTTTAAGTGACAAGGGAAATTTCACACAAACAAGGCACTAACCGCAAGCACAAATATTGACAGAAATAAAATAATTTAGTATAATATATTTACATATTATATAACAGTTAAGGATATCAAAATGAGTAACAATCAAAAAAGCTACAAGGTAAAAACAAAAAAGACTACCGAAACAAAAAAGACCGTTGAAAATAAATCGGCAAAGAAGGGTTACACCCCACCAAGTGAGGTAACGCTTCAGCTCATGCCGTTTCTGTTTGTGCTGATTGCCTTCTTTCTGGTGCTCTGCCTTTTTGCCACCTCCTTTTCGGGATGGTTCGGCGCTAAGGTCAAGCTTGTATTGGCAGGGCTGTTTTCTTGGGGCGCGTATCTGATTCCACCGCTGCTTGTTGCACGTGCCTTCTGCTTCAGAAAGGAAGCAACCTCGAAGCACCCCTGGAGAAACTGGTTAATATCATTGATTTTCGTAATAGCGTTTGCAGCCATTGTGGCAACGGCAAAGACACACGTAGAGGGCTTTAATATAGCCGAGCACTTCAAATCTGCCCTGGACGGTACAGCCATTACCACAGGCTCGCTCTTCGGCGGAATTATCGCAAACGCTCTGTCCGGTTTTATGGGACAGATCCCCACGTTTATTATTCTTGTTCTTGGACTTATAATCATTTCGCCCTTCACCGTAGGAAAAGCTCCCTCCGACCTGGCAAGCTTCACTGCCGACAGGCTTCGTGACGGAAAGGAAAAAGCCGAGGAAGTAAAGAAGCGCCGTGAAGAATACCTTGAAAAGAAGGCAGCCGAGGAGGCTGAAAGAGCCAAAGAAGCACAAGAAGCCGAAAAGGAAAAAAAACGTAAAAAGGACTTTGACATCAACGTGGAAGGTCCCGGAGAGCCCGCTCCCGATATAGAAGAAGAAGAGGACGATGACGGCGACGTAATAATCGGTCCGGTAACCGACGAAAGCGATGCACAAGACCTTAAAACAATATTCATTAACCCCGACTCCCCCGATGTAGCCAATATCACGGATTCACAGCTTGAAGAAATGGAAGCCGAAGCAGACATCGGCACGTCGGATGAATCCCCCGACAGCATCGAAGCTCAAGTCAAGGACATTCCCATCGAGGAACAGCCCGAAGAGGACTGCGTGCCCGAATACGTATTCCCTCCCGTACACCTTTTGAAAAAAGCGCCTCCTGTTTCGGCAGAGCTGAACAGCGAATACGAGCACACGGCGAAGAAGCTGGTTGATACTCTGGCGTCATTTGGTGTAAAGACAAAGGTAATAAACATAGCGAAGGGTCCTACCGTAACACGCTACGAGCTTCAGCCCGAGGTAGGTGTAAGAGTACGTGCCATACGTAACCTTTCGGACGATATAGCGCTCAGCCTTGCGGCAAAGGGCGTAAGAATAGAAGCACCCATTCCCGGAAAAGAGGCTGTGGGCATAGAAGTCCCCAACAAAAACACCTCAGTGGTATCTATCAGAAGTCTTATAGAAGCTCCTGCCTTTGACACTGCAAAGAGCAAGCTCACTACCTGTCTTGGCGTTGACGTTGCAGGCAATCCCGTTTACTGTGACATTGCCAAGATGCCCCACATGATGATAGCAGGTACTACAGGCTCAGGTAAGTCAGTATGTATCAACTCAATACTTATGAGTATTCTCTACAAGGCGCGTCCCGAAGAGGTAAAGCTCATACTTATCGACCCCAAGAAGATAGAGCTTGGAGTGTATAACGGAATTTCACATCTTCTCGTTCCCGTTGTCAGTGACCCCAAAAACGCGGCAGGTGCACTTGCCTGGTCCGTAAACGAAATGGAACGCCGTTTCGCACTTATCGAAGAAACAGGCGTGCGTGAGATCAAGGCGTACAATGAAGTAGCTCTCCGCGACGGAAACAGAGAGGTACTCCCCCACATAGTTATTATTATCGATGAGCTTGCCGACCTTATGATGATGGCGCGTGACACTGTTGAAAGCTCTATTGCACGTATTGCCCAGAAGGCGCGTGCGGCAGGTATGCACCTTATCATCGGTACTCAGCGTCCCTCGGTTGACGTCATAACAGGTCTCATCAAGGCAAACGTCCCCTCGCGAATTGCATTTACAGTTGCTTCTCAGGTAGACTCCAGAACGATAATTGACGTTGTGGGAGCAGAAAAACTGGTGGGCAAGGGCGATATGCTCTATGCGCCCGTTGGTGCAATGAACCCTATGCGAGTGCAGGGCTCCTTTGTCAGTGACAGTGAAATTGAGTCTGTCATAAGCTTCCTCAAGGGCAATTCAAGTGCCGCCTACGATGAGGAAATTATGGACAGCATTGAAAAAGAAGCCGCAAAGTGCGAAAAGGCCAAGTCCAAGGTCAGCGACATTGAGGACGATTTCGGTGACGATGACGACAACTCACTTAATTCAGACCCCATGCTTCGTCCTGCAATAGAAATTGCCATTGACAGCGGAACTATCTCCACGTCAATGCTCCAAAGAAGGCTGAAGCTGGGATACGCAAGAGCCGCACGTCTTATTGACAAAATGGAACAGCTGGGAATCGTCAGCGAATTTGCAGGCTCTAAGCCCAGAACAGTTCTCATCTCCCACGAAAAGTACATGGAAATGGTAGCTAACTCGGAACCATAAGCGGATAGCATCCGCAGGCATTGCTCGCCTATCCAAACCCATAAATATCCCCTACAAAGTAAAACGGCGAGGTTGATTTAATACGATTATACAGTATAGTAAAAGCGGATAGCATCCGCGAGCAAATCTCGCCTATCGCAATACTAACATTATCCAAACAAAGTAAAACGGCGAGGTTGATTTAATACAATTATATAGTATAAGCAAAAGCGGAGAGCCTCCGCGGGCAAATCTCGCCTATCGCAATACTAACGTTATCCAAACAAAGTAAAACGGCAAGGTTGATTTAATACAATTTCATAGGAGATAAAAAATGAAAAATATTTACTTTAAAATATTGTTACCCCTGGTTTTACTGGTTTTAGCAGTAGTGCTGATTCTGGTCTTTGGCTCAAAAGATGCAACAAAGGATAAAGAAGAAGTTCCCCAAGCTCCCGAACAAACGCCTATAGAAACTCCCGAAGAGCCAAAGGTTGAGCCGGAAGTTGAAACCCCCGACGTTGTTTCACCAAGCGAAATTCCCGAAGAACCGGATGTTGAGCCGGAAGTTGAAATTCCCGAAGAGCCAAAGGTTGAGCCCGTGATTGAGCCAACCCCCATAACTCCGCCCGAAGAGCAGCAGGAGGAAACAAAGGTTGAGGTTATCTCCTTAACACTGGACAAAACAAGCGTTACCCTCACCGAAGGCGAGTCGGTAACACTTACAGCGACAATAAAGCCAAGTAACGCCACCAACCAAACAATAGGATGGACAAGCTACGGCGAATCGGTTGCAAGTGTAAAAAATGGAGTAATTACGGCACACAAGGCGGGCTCAACAGTAGTCACAGCGTCTGTAGGTACCATCAATGTCACCTGTAACGTAACAGTAAAAGCAAAAAATGTCGATGTTACAGGCATAAGCCTTGACAAATCCGACGTAACTCTCACAATTGGCGAAGCTGTAACACTCAATGCAACAGTAAGTCCCGACAATGCAACAAATAAGAGCATTGCATGGCAAAGCAACAACACAGCTGTGGTGACGGTAGATTCAAACGGCAAAATAACAGCTATAAGTCAAGGTACGGCAACTGTTACAGCAAAATCGGGCGACAAAGAGACAAGCTGCAGTGTAACTGTCGCCGAGCCTGCAACAGCAATTTCCTCAGGTACTTGCGGAGACAACGCAACATGGACACTCTACAACGACGGCACCCTGGTTATTTCAGGAACAGGAGCAATGTATGACTACAAAACCAAGTACTCCCATACAACTTCCTTTGACGGCACAGCCCCCTGGATGCCTCAACAAGAAAGAATAAAAAAGCTTATAATAGAAGACGGTATAACAACAATCGGTAGAAGTGCATTTTCCTACTGCGAAAATCTTACCAATGCCCATATTGGCGAAGGTGTGACGAATATCGGTTACAGTGCTTTCTCTTTATGTCAAAAGCTTGAATTCATTAATATTCCCGACAGCGTAACAAACCTCCCTCATGATGCACTGAATTATTGCGATTCACTGACTTATATCAGCGTTGGTGAAAACAATCAATATTATTCCGACGACAACGGTGTACTTTATAACAAGGATAAGACCACCCTCCTTCAGTTTCCTCAATCTTCGGCAATAACCTCTTATAATATACCAAACGGTGTAACAACAATATATTCCAGTGCGTTTTATCATTGCAGTAAGCTTACAAGTCTCACTATCCCCGACAGCGTAACTGAAATCGGCGGAAATGTATTTTCCTATTGTACAGGCATTTCCGAGCTTATCATTCCCTTCAGTGTGAAGCTTGTCAACACCTCTTCATTTGAAGGCTGGACGTCCTCTCAGCACATTTATGTAAAAGGCAACTCTTCATCGTGGAACCTTCGTTGGGCAAGCTACAACGAAGCACAGATACACTACGAAACCTACGAAGTCGCCTCTGGTACTTGCGGAGAAAACGTTACCTGGACACTTGACTCTGAAGACACACTCACCATTTCGGGAAACGGCGATATTGTATACGACGTTCAAAATGCAGGTTCTGAATTTTGGGTTTACGCCAACAACACCGATTACAGAAAATGGATAAAAAAAGTTGTTATTAATAGCGGAGTCAGAAGCATTGACTTCCATACGTTCTCTGCACATTATCCCAGGCTTACCGAGGTTATTATCGCTGACGGCGTTGAAAGGATTGAAGGTTTTGCTTTCGCCGATACCAAAACGATTACAAGCATCACCATCCCTGCAAGTGTAAAAACTGTGGAAAGCACAGCTTTCGGGGGATGGACCGAATCCCAGCATATTTATATCAAGGGAAGCACAGACGGTTGGGATGAAAACTGGAATTACTACTGCAAGGCACAGATACACTACGAAAACTAAAGCTTTAAGGGCGAAAAACAATGAACGAAAAACTAAAGGCATTTTTTGACGTATACGAATCCACCGAGGGCAAGGAAATACTTGCCCTTGGTTACAAAATAAAGAGGCTTGACAAGTCAAATGACCGACGTATGCAATTTATTATTTTTTTGTCAATCACATCAATGGCATTTCTCGGCTATTTTGCTTTGGGAGGCGTCTTCGGTGCAATTCTGTTTCTCGGCATAGCGGCAATTGCATCCTTTGGACTCTACTATTCCTCAAAGAAAAACGTACTTCTCAAATATCTCACCTTCTACCGTTCAAGAATACCTAAAATGATTGCTATGGCAGACGGAGTCGAGGTAACAGCCGAGGAAATACCCGACAGGGATTTTGTGGCAACGCTGTCCATCAAGGGACAACTGTCCTACAGAATGTGCCATCGCTACGGTGACATTTACGTGGGCTTCGCAAAGTTTATGAGCGGTCCCGAGCCCATTTTACAGGGGCTTATCTACTACACAAACGGCAATTGCTCATCCCCCAACCTTGAAGAGCTGTTAAGAGAAGAGTTCGGGGACTTTGTCTGGAAGTGTGAAAACGGCAAGTCAATGCTGTTTATTCCCGGAGTTGAAGACTATCTGGGCGGAAGAGTGGAAATGAAGGACGATCTCACCTTCCCTGCCCTTGCACGTCAGTTTGACTATTATCTTCTTGGCAAAAGCTTCAAGTCTGCCGCAAACGGTATGGAAACGGACAGCACTGTTTTTCACACGTTAGTGTAGTTATGCTTTTTTAAATCATCCATGCTTCGCTTTACGGCAAGATCAAAAAACATCTGCCAGTAATCAGGGTCATCATCCTCACGTGTACCGCCGTATCTTCCGTCAAGCACCGTTGACATATTGTCGGGTACGGTCAGCCACTCAAAGTTCGGTCTCCAACCCTTTATGCCTTCTCTGAAGGTGGGTGAACGCTGAGCATACGTGAAGGCTGTCTCTATTCGGTCAAGTGGGTAGATCTCAAGCAGCTTAGTTATTTTATCTGCCATAAAATCATTTATTCTTCCAACAGGTGTATATGCCTTGCAAACAGAATTATAAAGTTCAACTACTTCTGTTATTTCGGGTGCGTATGCACCTTCTGTTTTTATTTTTTTATTTATTTTTTTATTTATATTATTTATTTCTTGGTGGTTATCCTGTGCCACAGCACTATAGTCATCCTGCGCCATACCAACACTGCCCTTTTGTACCACACCCGTATGGTCACTGTGTACTATGGGTTCAGCGTCTGTATGGTCCTTTTGTACTAGGGGTTCTACGTCCTCTTGTACCACACCTGTGATACCGTTTTGCATCTCACTTTTACAAATTGCCGTAACGTTTATGCCTATTTCTTTTGAGGTGACTCTCGTGTCGCTTTTATAGACTGTTATCACGCCCTTTGCCACCAGCTTTCTTATGCATTTTGCGGCGAAGTCTCTGTTGATTCTCGTGGCTGCGGCTATAAAGGTTATGGACATTTCTGCCCTGTCTCTGTTATATCCGTATGTATATCTTATTACTGCAAGGACTATTTTCAACTCGGTTGCATTCAGGTCGGATGAATACACTGCCTCCAGTAATTCGTTGGGGATTGCGGTAAAGCATTTTTTTGGTTCTGCCATTGTAATTCCTTTCTTTTTGTTAGATTCAAAGCGCTTCTGTACTTATATTGTATACTGACATAGCATGACATACAATGACATCTTTGCCAAAATCCACCAAGACTCGTTTTTTTCTCAAGAGTGCTTTTTAGCAAAAAGTACCCCTGAAACCCCGAAAAGCAAATTTAAAAGCAACTGATCTTACCGACAATTCTCTCCAATCTACAATAATAGTATACAAAAAAAGAAGCTCTTTCGAGCTTCTTTTTTATATGCTAGGAAATTGCATTAAATCAACCTCGCCGTTTTGCATTGTCGGGATATATTCAAAGGTTACGATAGGCGAGCTTTGCCAGCGGCTGCTAGCCGCTTTTTTATATGCTGGGAAATTGCATTAAATCAACCTCGCCGTTTTGCATTGTCGGGATATATTCAAAGGTTACGATAGGCGAGCTTTGCCAGCGGAGGCTCTCCGCTTTTTTAGCTTAATTCAAACATTCCTGTGTATAACTGATAGTATTTTCCTCTCTGGGCAATCAGTTCTTCGTGGTTGCCTCGCTCTATTATTTCGCCCTTTTCCAGTACCATAATAGCATCGGAATTACGGACGGTAGACAGTCTGTGGGCTATAACGAATACAGTTCTGCCCTCCATCAGCGAATCCATACCCTTTTCCACAAGAGATTCCGTTCTGGTATCGATTGACGAGGTTGCCTCGTCCAGAATAAGCACGGGTGGGTCGGCAACAGCGGCACGTGCGATGGCAATAAGCTGTCGCTGTCCCTGAGAAAGATTTGAGCCGTCAGCCACAAGCATGGTATTGTAGCCCTCGGGAAGATGACGGATAAAGCCGTCGGCATTGGCAAGCCTTGCCGCCTCAATGCATTCCTCATCGGTTGCATCAAGTCTGCCATAGCGTATATTGTCCATTACAGTACCCGTAAACAAATGGGTGTCCTGAAGAACCATTGACATAGAGCGTCGAAGGTCCGACTTCTTTATCTTATTGATGTTGATACCGTCATATCTTATCTTGCCGTCGGGTACGTCGTAGAAGCGGTTAATAAGATTGGTAATAGTGGTCTTACCTGCACCCGTAGAGCCAACAAAGGCTATCTTCTGCCCTGCGTTCGCCCAAAGGGTGATGCCGTTGAGTACAGTCTTGTTCTCCTCGTAGCCAAACACTACGTTGTCAAATTCCACCTTGCCCTCAACGGGAACGTAGCTTACAGTACCATCTGCCGAGTGAGGATGCTTCCAAGCCCAGATACCCGATTTATCTTCGGTCTCTTCAAATTCGTTTCCGTTGTTCTTTACCCTAACCAGAGTAACGTAGCCCTCGTCTGCCTCTTCCTTTTCGTCGATAATAGCAAAAATTCGCTCAGCACCTGCAAGGGCTGTGAGAATTGCATTTATCTGCTGTGACATCTGTGATACGGGCATAGAGAACTGCTTTGTAAACTGCAGGAATGAAACTACTGCGCCAAGGGTAAGCACACCGTTGATGGCGAGCACACTTCCCACCATTGCCGTAATGGCGTAGAGTGCGTGGGAAAGGTTATTCATAATAGGACCAAGGATATTGGCAAAGGTGTGAGCGCTGGTAGCCGAATGACACAGCGTACCGTTGAGCGCGGCAAATTCCTCCTTGGCTGTGTCCTCGTGACAGAACACCTTGACTACCTTCTGTCCCTCTATCATTTCTTCAATATATCCGTTTACGGCGCCAAGGTCCTTTTGCTGTTTAATGAAGAACTTAGCACTGTTTCCGCCTACCTTCTTGGTAATGAACATCATAAGACAGAGCATACAAATGACAACGAGCGTCAAGTGCCAGCTGTACGTCAGCATCATAACGAACACCGATATGACCGTAATAAGAGATGATATAGTGCTGACAATACTGTTGGAAAGCAGCTCACGGATGGTATCGGTATCGTTGGTGTAACGGCTCATTATCTCACCGTGAGTATGGGTATCAAAGTATTTCAGCGGAAGACTCTCCATCTCATTGAAAAGGTCCAGACGGATATTCAAGAGAGCCTTTGTTGAAAGAGAAAGCATTATTCTCTGGTAAACGTAGGTGGAAAGTGCGCCAAAGAGATAGATACTGCCCATAAGGATAAGCATTGTGGCAAACTCTGCTATCTTCTCGGCATTTCTGTTATTTATCATTGGCTCAATGTAGTTATCGATGATAGGCTTGAGCATAGATGCACCGATAACCTGTGCCGAAGCACTTGCAAGTACGAGTATGAACACAAGCAACAAAAGAAGCTTATTTTGTCCCACAAGATACTTCAGAATTCTCCCGAAGGTTGCTTTTGCGTTTTTGGGCTTTGCGGGAGGCCCCATTCTTCCCGGAGGCATTAGTCTTCATCTCCTTTCATCTGCGACTCGTATACCTCGCGGTATATGTCACAGGTCTTCAGCAGGTTTTCGTGTGTATCAAATGCAACCACCTTGCCGTCGTCAAGCACAACGGTTCGGTCGGCATCCTGTACGGAGGATATTCGCTGTGCGATTATTATTGCCGTAGTGTCACCAAGCTCATTTCTGAAAGCCTGGCGTATCTTTGCATCCGTTGCCGTATCAACGGCGCTGGTGGAGTCGACCAGAATGATTATCTTCGGTCTCTTAAGCAGTGCTCTTGCAATACAAAGTCTCTGCTTCTGTCCGCCCGACACGTTTACACCGCCCTGACCGAGCACTGTGTCGTAGCCGTCGGGGAAGGACGTGATGAAATCGTGTGCCTGTGCGTTTTTGCACGCCTGAATAATTTCTTCATCGGTAGCGTTTTCGTTGCCCCATTTAAGATTGTCCTTAATGGTTCCCGAGAAAAGCACGTTCTTCTGAAGCACCATTGCAACGTCGTCGCGGAGAGTGGAAAGTCTGTAATCCTTTACGTTGTGACCGCCCACTATAAGCTCGCCGTCAAGCACGTCGTAAAGTCTTGGTATAAGCTGTACAAAGGTACTCTTTGCCGAGCCTGTACCTCCGATAACGCCCACTGTCTCGCCCGATCTTATCTTAAGGTCGATGTCCGTGAGAGTAAGGTTATCGGGGTTTTTTGAATAGCTGAAATTCACGTGTCTGAATTCTATTGAGCCGTCCTCAAGAGTGAGCGTACTGCCCTGTGCGTCCTTAATGTCAATATCCTCGTCAAGTATCTCCACAACTCTGCCAATGGAAGCGCGTGAGATTACAAGGCTGATGAAAATAAAGGAAAGAGCCATAAGTGAGGAAAGTATCTGGGTTATGTAGCTGATAAATCCCGAAAGGTCGCCTATCTCCATACCCGTGGCATTGATAACCATATTTCCGCCAAACCAAAGGATAGCCACAATGCAAGCGTACATTGATATCTGCATTGCAGGACCGTTGAGTATAATGAGCTTTTCCGCCATTATCTGTGAATTTCTTACGTCCTCGGCAGACATTTGGAATTTTTCTTTTTCGTGTCTTTCGCGGACAAACGCCTTTACAACTCTGATGCCGATAAGGTTTTCCTGAACGGAGGCGTTCATTGCATCGTATTTTTTCAGCATTTTTGAAAATCTGGGATGTGCATTTGTCATAATGAACACCAGAATAATGGCAAGCACGGGTACTGCAACAAAGAATACCGTGGAAAGCTTGGGGCTTATCTTTACAGCCATTATCATTGCACCCACCATCATAAACGGTGCACGTATCGCCATACGAATGAGCATCATCAGGGTGTTCTGGATATTGGTTACGTCGGTAGTAAGTCTGGTTACAAGAGAGGCAGTGGAAAACTTATCAACGTTGGCAAAGGAATAGTCCTGCACCTTGTTGAAAAGTGCACCTCGCAAATTCTTACCAAACCCCATACCTGCCCTTGCCGCCGTCATACCGCCCAGCGCACCGAAGCAGAGGGATATCACAGCCATACCTATCATCAAAAGTCCTGCCTTGACTGTGAATGACGTACCGCCGTCACCCTTGATGCCGCGGTTTATCATTTCTGCCATAACGTAGGGAATCAGTATTTCCATTATTACCTCGCCAATCATTATTATCGGCGTTAAAAATGCATACTTTTTGTATTCCCTAAGATGTGAAAATACCTTTTTGTACATATTTGTTCCTTTCTAAAAGTTATTGTGTACCTTTAAAAGAAGTGTCCTCAAGGTCTCCTGCTCGTCCTTTGTCAAAGCCGTTGTAAGATTCTTTTCAAGAGTTTCCATAAAGCTTCTCAGCTTTCGGTTCTTCTCCTGTCCCGACTCTGTGAGAGTCACAAGCTTTGACCTTGAATCCTCGGGGTTGGGCATACGCTCTATGTAGCCCTTCTTTTCAAGTATCTGCATTGCACTGGTTACAGTGGAGCGTCTGACCCCAAAGGCAAGCTCTATCTCCTTTTGCGAGACCGTCCCGCCGTTTCGGTGTATCATTGCCATTACCTTAACCTGCTCAACAGTTACGTTTTCGTTCACCAGATTCTCGTCAGCCAACCTCTTTATACTGTTGGATATAACGTTGATCAAGTGCCCAAGATCGTTATTTTCCAAGTCATCACCTCTTTTTGTTAGAAGTCTAACATATTATATTACCAATGAAAATATATGTCAATAGCTTTAAAAAAAGTTCACAATCAATTAACGCTTTACAGATAATATTGTGGAATTTAAAGCTTTTGGGGAAGGGTGCCATTGACTTCAATTGCACCCTTCCCCAAATCGCGTTCTATATTTTGCGGACCTACATTTTTTCCAGCATCATAAGACAGCCTCTACGCACACCTTCTAAAAACGCCTTTTTTTCCAATTCCCTGTGATAATATCTTGATTCTTCATCATTCTTCATAAGCTTGTCAAACTGTTCTTTGGTCAATTCACCGGTCAATTCCTTAAGAATGATATTATACGTCATTAAATGGTGTAATTCTTCACCTGTATAACCGTCTTGGCTATATTCGTCCCACATTTCATCAAGAAGCTTTCCCATGTTTTTCTCCTTATATAAACAAAAAGTGTGTGCAACCGAAGCTACACACACCGAAAAATGCCGAACTCCGATTTGCTACCACACAAAACCCAACATTCCAAACAGAAGTGGATATGAAGTCGACATTTTTACCTAAGTAAAAATGCCCACCTCTGATTTGGAATATACAGTTGTTGGGTATAGTTTTTGTGTGGTAAATATAGTCTATCACAAACCTTTATTTTTGTCAACAATTTGTTTTTCGGGAGAACGAGAGCATAAAAAGCAAGACGTGGAGCTTGATTTAATACAATTGCTCCATATAAAAGAATAATAATATTTTTTTTAAAATTTGTTTTTCGGGAGAGCGCGAGCATAAAAAGCAAGACGTGGAGCTTGATTCAATACAATTGCTCCATATAAAATAATAATAAAAATATTTTTTTAAATTTGTTTTTCGGGAGAGCGCGAGAGGGTACTTTTGACTTCAAAAGTACCCTCTCGCAAAAAATATTAAAATTCGGTTTTAACCCAAATATGAAGCCCTATAAAACTCCCCAAAGGCGCACAGATTTGGAGGTAAAATCGTTCATCCCGAAGCCGTCGCTGTACTTATGTACAGCAGTGCGAGGGAGGGACGAAGAAAATGAAATTTTCACAAATCAAAGAAAACCGAAGGTTTTCCACCTAAAAAGAATTGCTTTTGGGAGTGATTTGTTCGCACTGTGTTGATGGGTGAGAATGCATTATAAAACACCCATTTCATTTTCGGTTTTAACCCAAATATGAAGCCTTATCTTATTCCGTAGTGCTCGATAATATAATCCATATCCTTATCGCCTCTGCCCGAGAGATTGATAAGAACAGAGCCGTGCTCCATAGTCTTGGCAAGCTTCATACCGTAGGCTACGGCATGGGATGACTCAATAGCAGGGATAATACCCTCGAGACGTGAGAGCTTGTAGAAGGCATCAACAGTCTCTTCGTCATTGATAACGTCATATTTTACTCTGCCTATTTCCTGAAGGAAAGCGTGCTCAGGGCCAGATGAAGGATAGTCGAGACCGCTGGCAACAGAGTAAACGGGAGCAGGGTCACCGTTTTCGTCCTTGAGCATTATACTGTTAAAGCCGTGCATAACACCCTCGGTACCGTACTTAAGACTTGCAGCATGGTCGCCAAGCTTTTCACCTCTGCCAAGGGGCTCAATACCGTATATCTCCACAGGGTCGTTGAGGAAGCCTGCAAAGAGACCTGCAGCATTACTACCGCCTCCCACACAGGCAACAATAGCATTGGGAAGGTGTCCTGTCATTTCGATGAACTGATCACGCGCCTCTTCACCGACTACGCTCTGGAAGTCACGTACCATCATAGGAAAGGGATGAGGACCGAGAACAGAGCCAATACAGTAGATAGCATCGTTGTATTCCTTACTGTAGGCATCAAATGCGGCGTCAACAGCCTCCTTGAGAGTCTGGAGACCGTGAGTTACCTCAATAACGTTTGCACCCAGTATCTTCATACGCGCTACGTTGGGAGCCTGCTTCTTGATGTCAACTGCACCCATATAGATATCGCACTGGAGTCCGAAATATGCGGCGGCTGTAGCAAGAGCAACACCGTGCTGACCTGCACCTGTTTCGGCAATGACCTTCTTCTTGCCCATATAGGATGCAAGGAGCGCTTCGCCCATACAGTGATTGAGCTTGTGAGCGCCGGAGTGGTTGAGGTCCTCACGCTTTGCATAGAGCTGAACACGTCCGCCGAGAGCATCGGAAAGACGCTCAAGATGTGAAATGGGAGTGGGTCTGCCCTGAAATTCCTTACGGATACGGCGAAGCTCGGCAATGAACTTTCTTGACTGGCAGATAGAGTAATAAGCCTGAGTAATCTCTGCCATAGCGGATTTAAGCTTGTCGTCTACGTACACACCGCCGTACTTACCGAAGTAACCGTTTTTGTCGGGATAGTTGTTAAAATAAGTATCAAAATCTACGTTGTTAAGTATCATTTTTATATTCTCCTTATATCAAGTTGTATTTTTTCGGTTCAGCTGCTTATCAAAGCTTATGCCATCGTGAAGATAATATAAACATAATTGCCTCCAAAAGAAAAACCTGTCCCAAATATATGGGACAGGAAATATATCCTGCGGTACCACCCAAATTCGTCATAAGACGCACTCCAGCATACTGTCATATGCTCATCGCTGTAACGGTCGATATCCGTCTTCCCTACTGTTGTTTCGGGTCGCCCTCACAAGTCCATTCAATTAAAACACACTGTTACATTCACACCGTCGGTAACTCTCTTTGAGTGTTGGTTTTAACCTACTTACTCTTGTTCATCGGTTTTGTGGATAAGATATGATAACACAGTATTTCACTTTTGTCAAGTATATTTAAAAAAACAAATTATAAATAATAGGCACAAGTATTGCAGGCAGCATATTGCCCACCTTGAATTTCTTACCGAAGGCAAGGTTGATGCCGATTGCGAAGATGAGCACCGAACCGATATAGCTCATATCCGACACCATGGCGGGTTTGAGATAGGGCTCAATAAAACGGGCAAGAAGCGTAAGACCGCCCTGATAAACGGCAATGGGGATAACGGCAAACATCGCACCCACGCCCATAGTTGAGGTAAAGACGATACACACCACGCCGTCAAGGAGGGACTTTGCAAAGAGTGTGGAGGGGTCGCCGTTGAGTCCGTCCTGAAACGCTCCCATTATAGTCATAGCTCCCACACAGGTCACAAGAGTGTTTGTAACAAAGCCTTCGACAAAATGTGTGTTACTACCCGACTTTACCAGTCCTTTGAGCTTTTCGCCAACAGTGTCCAGCCTGTCCTCGATGCGTATAAGCTCACCTGCAAGTGCACCGATAACCAGTGAAAAGATCATCAGCATTGTACCCTTTGTGGACAGTGCACCGTCCTTGAGGGTGAGAAGTCCGCAGAGCGCACCGGAGGCGCCTATGAACATTGTGGAAATTCCCAGTACCTTCATTATCATATCCTGAAGGCTGTCCTTAAGTCCTTTTTTGATGAAAAGCCCCACCGTACCGCCCGCCAACACGGCAAGCACGTTTACTATTGTTCCAATTCCTGTCATAAGTTTTTTTGCGAGAGAATGCTTTTGAAGTCAAAAGCACCCTCTCGCGCTCTCCCGAAAAACAAAATTATATTATTTAAACCAAGGGGGCTGAAAAAACTTTTATAGTTTTTACAGCCCACAGGTTTCAAGGAGATAGGAAAAATTGTTTGGAATGAGCAAACTGAACCCGAAGGTGTACTTACCGGTAAAGTTTGTTCATAGCAAAAAGAAATACTGTATTGGATTTTCTTTTTGCGGTCCGGACGATTTTAACATCTCCTTATATCTTATATCTTCTGTACACCAAGAGTTACAGTCTCTCCGTTGATGTCCCATTCCTTTGAAAGAGTTGCTCCTGCACTGTCAACGGCAATTCCGTCGGCAAGTACGTCGGTAGATATCTCGTCCTTGTTCTTAAGAATGATATCTGTTATCTTATCATTTCCTGAAACGTAGATATTGATATGGTCCATAACGTCGAAGTCGGCTTCCTTACGCATGGTCTGTATCTTACTGATTATCTCACGAACGTAGCCCTCTTCAATAAGCTCGGGAGTGAGAGCTGTATCGAGTACAACTGTTACACCCTTGTAGGTAACGGCATAGAAGCCGTCCTTCTGCTTAAGCTCGATGAGAAGGTCCTCCTCGGCAAGTGCCACTGCATCGCCGTCAAAGGACATTGCAAGCACGCCGTTTTTGTCAAGCTCTGCCTTTGCTTCGCTTCCGTCAACGTTTGCAAGGTATTCTCTTATCTTATTAAGATGCTTGCCGTACTTGGGACCAACTGTCTTAAGCTGGGGCTTGAAGGAGTATGAAATGTACTCGGAGGCATCCTCGATAAATTCAACACTCTTAACGTTAAGCTCCTCTGTGATTATCTCGTGATAGAGAGCATCGGGAACGAAGTCAGACTTAACGTACATCTTTGCAATGGGCTGACGGTTCTTTATTGAAGCACCGTTTCTTGCGGCACGTCCGTTTACAACGATGTCAAGAACTGCATTCATGTTGGCTTCAAGCTTCTTGTCTATCATCTTTTCGTTCACCTGAGGGAATGAGCAAAGATGAATGCTTTCGGGTGCTGTTGCATCTATTGAGCAAACAAGGTTACGGTAGATGTCCTCTGCCATGAAGGGTATCATGGGAGCAGCAGCCTTAGCAACGGTTACAAGAGCTGTGTAGAGAGTCATATAAGCGTTGATCTTATCCTGAGTCATATCCTGTACCCAGTATCTCTCACGGCTGCGGCGAACGTACCAGTTACTCATTTCGTCAACGAAGCTGTCAAGTGCCTTTGCCGCCTCGGGAATCTTGTAGTTTTCAAGGCAATCGTCAACCTCGCCAACCATAGTATTGAGACGTGAAAGAAGCCACTTGTCCATAAGGGTAAGCTTATCGTACTCAAGGTGATACTTGGTAGCGTCAAACTCGTCTATATTGGCATAGAGCACGAAGAATGCATAGGTATTCCAGAGAGTGCCCATAAACTTACGCTGTCCCTCGATAACCGCTTTACCGTGGAAACGGTTGGGAAGCCAGGGAGCAGAGTTGGTGTAGAAGTACCAACGGATAGCGTCTGCACCGTAGGTCTGAAGAGCTTCAAAGGGGTCAACCGCATTGCCCTTGGACTTGGACATCTTCTGTCCGTTTTCGTCCTGAACGTGACCGAGAACGATAACGTTCTTATAGGGTGCTTTATTGAAAATGAGAGTGGATATTGCAAGAAGTGAGTAGAACCAGCCTCTTGTCTGGTCAACAGCCTCGGAGATAAAGTCTGCGGGGAACTGTGACTCGAAGAGGTCCTTGTTTTCAAAGGGATAGTGATGCTGAGCAAAGGGCATTGCACCCGAGTCGAACCAGCAGTCGATAACCTCGGGAACTCTCTTCATCTGCTTGCCGCACTTTTCACACTTGATGGTAACGGCATCGATGAAGGGACGGTGAAGCTCAATATCGTCGGGGCAGTTGTCTGACATTGACTTAAGCTCCTCAATTGAGCCGACAGAGTGCATATGACCGCATTCACAGGTCCAGATGTTGAGAGGAGTACCCCAGTATCTGTTACGGCTGATAGCCCAGTCCTGAACGTTTTCAAGCCAGTCGCCGAATCTTCCCTTACCAATGCTTTCGGGAATCCAGTTGATAGTGTTGTTATTTCTGATAAGGTCGTCCTTAACGTCGGTCATCTTGATGTACCAGCTGGCTCTTGCATAGTAGATAAGGGGAGTGTCACAACGCCAGCAGAAAGGATAGCTGTGCTCGTAGTTGGGAGCAGAGAAAAGGAGTCCTCTTGTGTTAAGGTCCTTGATAACCTCCTTGTCGGCATCCTTGCAGAACATTCCGGCAAAGGGAGTATTGTCTGTCAGCTCACCCTTGGCGTCAACCGCCTGTACGAAGGGAAGGTCGTATTTCTTACCAACGTTATAGTCGTCCTCACCGAATGCGGGAGCGATGTGTACAACACCCGTACCGTCGGTAAGAGTAACGTAGCGGTCGCAAACAACGTAGTATGCCTTCTTGTCGGGCTTGGTGTCGTAAAGGGGCTCATACTCCATCTTTTCAAGGTCTGTGCCCACGAACTTTTCAAGTATTGTATATTCTGTTTTGATTACAGAGCCAACAAGTGCCTCTGCCATATAGTATATTTCGCCCTCTGTTTCAAGCTTTACGTAGGTCTCGTCGGGGTTTACGCAAAGAGCCACGTTTGAGGGGAGTGTCCAGGGAGTTGTGGTCCATGCAAGGATGTATACGTTTTCCTCGCCTTTAACACGGAACTTTGCAATAGCGGAGCGTTCCTTTACGTCCTTGTAGCCCTGAGCAACCTCGTGTGAGGAAAGAGGGGTGCCGCATCTGGGACAGTAGGGAACTATCTTGAAGCCCTGATAGAGCAGTCCCTTTTCCCAAATCTGCTTGAGTGCCCACCACTCAGACTCGATAAAGGAGTTTTCGTAGGTAACGTAGGGGTTATCCATATCAGCCCAGAAGCCGACTGTCGAGGAGAAGTCCTCCCACATTCCCTTGTACTTCCAAACGCTTTCCTTACACTTTTCAATGAAAGGCTCAAGTCCGTATTCTTCTATCTGCTCCTTGCCGTCAAGACCCAGAAGCTTTTCAACCTCAAGCTCAACGGGGAGACCGTGAGTATCCCAGCCTGCCTTACGGGGCACGAAGCTTCCCTTCATGGTACGGTGACGGGGAATCATATCCTTTATAACACGTGTGAGAACGTGACCGATGTGGGGCTTACCGTTAGCCGTAGGCGGTCCGTCATAGAAAACGTAGGGGCGTGACTTGTCTGCCGAAGCCATGCTCTTTTCGAAAATTTTGTTTTCCTTCCAAAACTTTTCGATATTCTTTTCTCTCTCGACGAAGTTCATATTCGTCGGAACTTTATTATACATTTCAAAATCCTCCAAAAAGTATTTCGACATAATTTCATAAGCTATATTGTATCACAAAGTTTTCTTTATGTCAAACGTTTATTGCCTAATTTATACATTTTAAGGCAAAAAATCCTCTGATACCAGGTCTGAGGCGGTGTATGGGATAACCTTTTTCAAGTCCTCAGGGGAAACCTCCACCTGATAGCCTATTTTTCCCGCACTGAAAAGGATGGTGTCAAAGTCCGCACACGAAGAATGGATGACCGTAGTAAACTGCTTTTTCATTCCAATGGGTGAGCAGCCGCCGTGCACGTAGCCTGTCAGCGGGAGCAGGTCCTTTGACTTCAGCATTGAAATGCTCTTCTCCCCTACTGCCTTTGCCGCTTTTTTCAGGTCAAGCTCTTTGTTGCAGGGCACAACGAAAACGTAATTCTTCTTGGATGCCGCCTCTGTTACAAGGGTCTTGAACACTCTGTCGGGATTCTGCTCCAACACGGTTGCCACGTCCATTCCGCTGATGACTCCGCTGTCAACGTAGTTGAAGCTGTTATATTTTATTTTCTTTGAGTCAAGGACTCTCATTACATTTGTTTTTTCTTCTTTTTTCATTTGATTATACCTATCATTTCTGCAGTGTCAAGATCCATGAGATACTCTTCGCCGTCGATGACGATACTGTATGCGTCACTGTCGTATCTGTACACCGAATAGGAGGACACAAGGCTGTCAAGCTCGGGGAAAACGCCGTACACTTCACCTGCGTAGGTGCACTTTTTATATCCGTAGTCTTGGGGCGCTCTGCCGTAGAAAACGTAAAATGCAAAGTCAGTGGCGTCCTCGCCTGTAAGACGTTTTGCTTTTTGGGCATACTTACGGCTTACTCTGCCGTTTCTGTCAAGCTGTGAGGCGGGCACGAAGAAAAACTCCTTGCATTCCTCCAGAAGCTTGTCAAAGCTCTTGAGAGACTCGGGCACGTAGTAGGTATCCGAGTCGGAGGAGGTAAGAAGGAGCACTGTGTCCTCTCCCTCGGGAATATACACATCCTGTCCAAGCACAGCGCCTTGCTTTTTGCCCATACCGTAGTCGGTAAAGCGATGTGAGTTTTCCAGCGGATAAAAGACGGCGGAATCCATTGTCACGGTGCCGTCCTCCCTCTTTTCAAAGGTATGCTTATGGGATGCACAGGAGGTAAGAAAAACCAAAAGCAACAAAATCGGTATTATTTTTTTCATATTGTTCTCCAAAAGTTTTGATGTATAAATTATAGCCCTGTAAAAAGTCACTGTCAAGGGTATTGACTTAAATTTCATATTTTGTTACAATGGAGTAAAAAAAACTACGGAGCAATTGTTATGATAAAAAGAGAACATATTTTACCCACCAGAATAATGAAGACCGAGGGCAGTATTGCAGGTGCCAATGCTCTGCTTTTACCCGCCCCCCGACAAATACACATAGGCACTCCCACAAAGGAAAAGACTCAAATTTCGGGCAAAGGCTATATTGTCCTTGATTTCGGCTCCGAGATAAGAGGCGGCATCAGGATTCTGTGCTATTCGGCAAACGGCACAAAAAATTTTGCAAGCGTCAGGCTGAGACTGGGCGAGTCTCTTGGCGAATGTATGGCAGAGCTTGGCGAAAAAGGAGCTTGCAACGACCACTCTCCAAGAGACCTTCAAATAAGCATTGTCGGGCTGTCGGACACAGTGTGGGGCAATTCGGCATTCCGCTTTGCAAGACTGGATTTTGACGAGGGCTGTGAGCTTACTCTCGGAGCGATAATTGCCGAGAGCGAAATACTCGACCTTCCCGTCAAGTATGAATACAAGGGAGAGGACAGTCAGCTTCGCCAAATATACACTGCGGCAAAGCGCACTATCGATCTTTGCGCGGCGGGTGAATACGTATGGGACGGAGTAAAGCGTGACCGCCTTGTGTGGATAGGCGATATGCATCCGGAAATGCTTGCGCTGACTACCCTTTACGGCAGAGTTCCCATGATGGATAACTCAATAAACTTTATGCGTGAGACTACTCCTATGGGTAACTGGATGTGTACTCTTGCAACCTATTCTGCCTGGTGGCTGATAGTCCTTGCAGACTATTACGAAAAGACGCTCTGCCGCAATCTTGCACTGGAAAATATGGAATATGCAATAAAGACTATAGACCGCTTTCTTGAATGCATCGGTGAGGACGGAGAGCTTGGTGAGGTCAGCGGCTCTCTTGTGGATTGGCCTACCAGAGAAAAGCCCGACGAAAATGCGGGAGTAAGAGCCATACTTACCATAATGGCAAAAAAGGCAATCGCGTTTTTCAAGGCATTTAACCAACCCACACACAAGGCTGAGCTTTTACTGGAAAGACTTTTGAAACAGCCAATAAAGGTCACTCACGCAATGCAGGTTGCAGGGCTTAAGTATATGGCTCTGGGTGAGCTTGAGCAAAGTGACGTGGACCTGATGGAACGCCTTGGAGAAAAGGGAATGTCCACATTTATGAGCTATTATATCCTTAAGGCATACGCACACTATTTCGGCACGGACAGAGCCGTTGAAGTAATGAAAAAGTACTACTCGGGTATGCTGTCGGTAGGCTCTACTACCTTCTGGGAGGACTTCCACACGGATTGGCTGGAGGGTGCGGGCAGAATCGACGAATTTACCCCATTTGGCAAAAAGGACATCCACGGTGACTACGGTGACTATTGCTACAAGGGATACCGCCACTCCCTCTGCCACGCATGGTCCACGGGAATACTTGCATTCATGGAGGAAAACAACTTATAATCGAAAATTTCCTAGTATATCAAAAAGCACACAAGACATTAATGTCTTGTGTGCTTTTTTGTTAATTTCTTAGGTTGCGATAGGCGAGCATTACCGACGGAGGCTCTCCGCTTTATTATTCAACCACTTCGGTAATGTTGGGTATTGACATTATACCAAGCTCACGGAGTACGTATTCGTAGCTCCATTCAAAGCTTTTTGTACGCCAAGCGCCCGGTCCTATCCATGCAAGATTACGGTCTGCACAGTGAACGTGACCGAAGGAGTTCTGACGGTTGCCGAAAAGGGTAATATCAAGAACCTTGTCCCCTGCTCCCACGTCAATTTTGGCAGTATAGGGAGGATAGATGATACCCTTATCAGAATTGAGAGTAATGAGCGCACCCACGTAGTGAGGAATGTTTACTCTGAGCTTTCCTGTCTTTGTTGACACAGGAAGATGATATGTAATATTTCCGCCGTAGAAGGGCAATCCCTGATGTGTCAAGTCACCGAAGCAAACAGTTTCGGGAAGTGCCTTAAGACAGGTTGACTGTCCTCTCACCTCCACACCGAATTCGCCTAAGAGATAGCACCATTCGGTGTTAAAGGCAACGCCGAAGGGAAGGGTGAGCTCAATTACGTTGTCGCCCTTGTGAAGTGTTGGGATTGCAACCGTCTCTATAGACTTATCAACGTACCAGCCGTCGGCTACAGGCTCAACGGTCCGACCGTTCACCTTAAGCTCACTTTCGGTAAGACGCTCTGTTGCAAACTTAGCGCCCTTAATTTCAACGTCGCTCTTTACAGTGAAGCGAAGGCTCAGCTTGTGCTCGTCCGCCACCTTGCCTGCGACCCAGGGCTGTGCAACGTGACCGCCTCGCTGAGGAAGTCCAAGCTGACTGCAAACAGCCGCGTCAAGTCGGAGTATTTCTTCCTTTGGTTGCCATTCTCCGCCGTCAACGCTGTATTCAGCCATATCCAGCAGAAGTACGTTAGGCTCGGAAAGTGTATATTTTACCTCGTTGGTAACGAAAAGCTTGCGGTCCTCATTAGTTTGATTGAGAACAGGCACTCTTGCACCTGCGGACGCAACTGCCTCGCTGTCGGCTCTGCCCTCTGTCAGTTCAAGGAGAAGGCTGTCATAGTCATACATATTGCGTGTTATAACGGTGTAGCCGTTCTTGTATTTGCAGGGGATATCCGCTACTGTTCCGTTTTCTGTATTGTAAAGCTTTACTGTATATTCGCCCTTAACGTTGATGTCAACGCCATTGTAACGTGAAAGATTCTTGTTATATGGTTCAACAGCCTGAGCAACGAACAGCCACTTAACGTTGCCGTCCTGACGAAGCTGATGACAGTAACGGTTAGAAACCGCGCCGTTAGTAAAGAATATCTTAACGTTGCGGTCCTCGTCAAGCTCCTTGATAAGCGAATCCTTGGTATAGCTTGTACGTATGCTCTCGTCGTAGAGCTTCTTGCCTCTTTCGGAGGGAATAGCGTTTTCGTACTTGGGAGCACTTCCCATAAATATCAGCTTACCGCCTGCCTTTTTAAAGTCCTCAAGACGTTCAAGAGTGGTAGAACGAAGGGTTTCACACTGGGGCACTACGATAATATCGTATGCCATTTTGCCTACCTTAAGGGGTGCTGAAGCCTTGGGGCAAAGCTCGGGAAGCATTGCCTCGGAAATGAAGTTGAAGTCAACTGTGCTCTTGATAAGCCAGTCTGTAAGATTTGAGAAGTTTGCGTCCTTTTCGTTTCCTGCCGCACTGTTGTGCTCTTCGGGTCCCCAGTTGAGCCAATAGCTTTCAATGGGGTGGATAACGCCCACGTTGATAATGGGCTTACCTCTGGTCAGTGCCGTGTTTACTCTTGCAAAGTGGTCCTCCACTCTGCTATATTCGGTATACCAGGGTGACTGATAGCTGATGGAGGCAGGATAGTCGCGCTTTGCCTCGCCCTTCATGGACACCCAGGACAAATGTTGTACACGTACAGTTACGCCCATTGCCGCCTGCCAGTCGCCGTGAAGCTTGTGACCTCTGAAATCGAAGTCCCAGCCTGTTACACCGTAAAGCTCGGAGAGCATTGCCTCCTTGCCAAGCTGATGAACGGCTGACTGTGCCTGCTTTGCCGTGGTAAACTCACGCCAGCCGCATAGCATATCGATACCGGGGATGCCGAATCCTCGATAGTTACGCATCGCCTCACTGATAGCAAGTGTCTGTGCAAACAGTGACTGCTCACACATAAGATGTCCCGTGAGAGCTATTCCGTGGTCATCGCACCACTTACCGCAGTTCTGACCGAAAGCCTCACTGAAGCGGTCTGCCACGTGGTCGTGATAGCGGTAACGTGTAACGGAGGGAGCGTTGTCGGGAAGGTTCCAGAAAAGCTCGGGCAGATGCTCTATGATATCCTCACCGTATCTTTCCTTGTATGTATCAGCAAAGGTAGGCGTCCAAGGAAGAGTGACGTCACGCTTATCGGCAGCATAGGCAAATCTCATCTTGTGAGATACCTGAGGCTCGTCGGTAAAGATTGAATGTACGGTCTGTCCGAACTCGTCACCAACCTTTTTGTTGTAAGCCTCGTAGGTTACGTCGATGAATTTGTCCATTGCATCCTTGTTCATGGTGTCGATGTAGGACTGATTGTTGAACCAGGAGGTCTTTGGCGCATAATCCATATATGCATACCACTTTGTACCCTTCGCCTCGCTGTCGGGTGAAATTCTGGTATAATTCTTCAAGAAGCCGTTTTCGTCAAGCTCTACGTCAAAAACGGTTATAAGGCTTCCCTCTTCGGTTCTGGCTGTAGAGCTTTCCACAAAGAGAACCTTTTCCTCAAAGGTGTCCTTATAGGGCACTGTGGTAAAGCGAAGCATACGCTGACGGTAGGCGTTGTCCTTTGTTACGATACCGCCTGCCGCACCCGAGGGCCAACGGTCCTCGTCGTAGAGGTAAGCAAGCATATTATTTTCACGCGCCTTGTCAACGCAGGCACGGATAAGCTTCATAAACTCCTCGGAGAGATATTCTGTAGCCATACCTGTACGCACGTGCATATGGAAGCCACCAAGTCCCATTTTGTTGAAAACGTCTATCTGACGCAGCAACTCGTCACACTCAAGCTCACAGTTCCAAGCCCAGAAGGGTGCTCCTCTGTACTCGGAGGTAGGATTCTTGAAAAGGTCAAGAGAAAGCTTTTTATCTAGATTCTTCTTGTATAACATATCTTTTCCTTTCAAAGCAGAAAAACTGCCGATTTTTTCTAATTGTATCACACAAAAGAAGGAAAATCAACAGTTTTTACTCATTTGATTCGCGATTAAATTAATATGCTCGTTTTTTTTTGCGAGGGAATGCTTTTTTGAGGATTTTATTGAATAGATCAACGTCATCGTTTTACTTTATTATAGCTTTGGATAGGTGGGATTTGTCGGAGGCTCGTCGCTAGATGAGGGGGGCAATGAGCTTTAGGAGCATTCCTCTCAGCTTGATTGACAGCTTTTCCTTTTTTATGCTGTCATAGGTCACTCTGCGGCATTTGTCAAGAGTGTATAAAAAATCCTTTTCTATTTTTTCAATGCAAGGAGTAAACGCCATATACACGGCGCATTCAAAGTGGTGGTACAGACTTCTGTAATCAAGATTCACCGTACCCACAACCGCCTCTGTATCATCGGCAACAAACACCTTGGAATGAACAAAGCCGGGCGTGTATTCGTATATCTTCACCCCCGAATCAAGAAGTGAACGGTAGTGCGTTTTTGCAAGTGCCCACGCTCCCTTTTTGTCGGGTATCCCCGGGAGAATTATCGATACGTCCACTCCCCTTTCGGCAGCGAACTTTATGGCGGTCTCCATTTCGTTATCTATCACAAGATAGGGCGACATAACGTGCACGTAGGAGGTGGCACGGTTGAGTATATCCATATAGACGCGCTCACCTGTCTTGTCCGTGTCAACGGGGCAGTCCGCAAAGGGCACAACGTAGCCAACAGCGTCCTCCAAGGCAGGAACGGGAAAAAGAAACCTATCGTTGTCGTTCTTCCTTTCCTCAATCGTCCACATCTGTAAAAACATAAGGGTAAAGCTCTGTACTCCGTCACCCTTTAGCATTATTGCGCTGTCCTTCCAGTGACCGTATTTCTGCTTTTTGTTTATATATTCATCAGCCAGATTTATGCCTCCGCAAAAGGCAGTCTTGCCGTCTATCACAACTATCTTTCTGTGGTCGCGGTAGTTGTAGTGAGTTGACACAAAGGGCGTGATCGGTGCAAAGGTCTTGCACTTTATTCCAAATGCCTTCATTCTCTTGGGGTAGTCGTGGGGAAGAGTTGTGAATTCACAGGTCCCGTCGTATATAACACGT
The DNA here is from genome assembly GCA_045531285.1 of Eubacteriales bacterium. Lineage (GTDB taxonomy): Bacteria > Bacillota > Clostridia > Oscillospirales > SIG627 > RGIG6353. The sequence continues at coordinate 6,326 of JAZSDT010000002.1, read as the reverse complement.
ACCTCAACGCCCTGACTTACCTTTCTTTTCAACACGTCAAGAACAGCACCCCACATTTCACCCTCGTCAATAATGAAGTATTCCAGAAAAATGAAGCTTTCAGCCCTTTCCAGCTCATCAAGAAGGCTGTCAAGCTTTTCCTCACCCGACGAAAAATACGTTACCTCCGTGCCGTCAAAAACAGGGTGACAGCCGCTTCTTGCAACGTAACGGCAAAGGTGCGCCATACCCGAGCTTCTTTTTTCAAGACTCCTCAGAGTCAAGGGGTTTTGCTTTATTTTGTTTTTATTTTCCAAGGACAGCGCGTTTATCCTTTTCTTGAGCGTTCGGTGTCCAAGGTCACTCTTGGTATACAGAAAAAGAAGAGAACCGAAAACAGGCACAGCCATTATCAACAGCAGCCAGGTGATCTTTGCGTTGGGACTCATGGGACAGTTGGCAATGTAGAGCACTGCGCCAAAGCTGAGGATTATACTGCCTCCCCACACGTGAGGAAGAAAATCGTCAAGACGGTAAAAGGCAAAAAACAAAACGGCTAGCTGTAAAAAAAACATAAGGGTTATAACACCCAATCGGCTGAACACTAAGCTCTTGAGCCTTTTTTTGCCTTTTTTTAATTCATAGGAAATTTCTCTATTATTACACCCTCGCCATTTCGCTTTTTTTAACCTATGCAAAACTTGGGATAGGCGAGAATTGCCGGCGGAGTCTCTCCACTTTTTTATTATGGTTGAAGATATTTTTTGCGACAAGCCCTCTCCTCCTTTTGAAATAATATATACTTTTTTATCTTTAAAGTCAACGAGAGTTGAACAATGTTAACCGTATTTTAAATTTTGCTCATTTTGGAAAAATATTCACAATATCGTATGGAAAAACACTGGTTTATGTGTTATCATAAGCTCAAGCGGAAATACTACACCCGAAGGGAGTTGAAATAAATGAGAAAAACAAAAATTATATGCACCATAGGACCTGCCTGCTCCACGGAAGCAGTGCTGACAAAGATGTGCCACAACGGTATGAACGTGGCAAGACTCAACTTTTCCCACGGCACACACGAGGACCACAAGGAAAAAATAGAGCTTATAAAATCGGTTCGCGAAAAGCTGGGACTTCCCATTCCCATTATGCTGGACACAAAGGGACCCGAATACAGAATCAAGACCTTTGAGGACAAAAAAGTCACTGTTTTTGACGGGGACAAATTCACCTTCACCACCGAGGACGTTGTGGGAAACGCTCAGCGTGTTTCGGTAAACTACGAGCATCTGACCGAGGACCTTTCCGTAGGTGATACCATTACCGTCAACAACGGACTGGTTCAATTCAGAGTAGACGAAATTGTAGGCAAAAATATAATATGCACCGTCACAGCTGGCGGTGAAATGGCAGATCGCAAAAGCATGAGCTTTCCTAACAAGGTGTTGAAAAACCAGTACCTCAGTCCTCAGGACAAGGCAGATCTCCTTTTCGGAATAGAAAACGAGGTTGATTTTGTTGCGGCTTCATTTGTATCCACAAAGCAGGACGCCCTGGATATAAGAGAGTTTCTCAATGCCAACGGCGGCAAGGACATTGACATTATTGCAAAAATAGAAAACAGAGCAGGCGTAAACAACATTGACGAAATATGCGAGGTAGCCGACGGAATAATGGTAGCAAGAGGTGACCTTGGAGTTGAAATCCCCTTTGTTGAAGTACCTGCCGTACAAAAACAGCTTATACAAAAGTGCAGACTTCTGGGCAAGCGCGTAATAACGGCAACAGAAATGCTTGAATCGATGATACACAATCCCCGTCCCACCAGAGCTGAAATTTCCGACGTTGCAAATGCAGTCTACGACGGCTCTTCTGCTGTTATGCTCTCGGGCGAGACGGCGGCAGGAAAATATCCCTCCGAGGCAGTAAAGACTATGGCGGAAATTGCAGAGTACACCGAAAGTCAGATAGACTACAGCAAGTGGTTCAGAACCACGGAGTACACCATAAAAAACAATCTTGACGCCATATCGCATTCGGTGTGCGCAATGGCAATCGACGTACACGCAAGATGTATCGTTGTGAATTCCCTGTCGGGCAGAACGGCGCGAATGGTCAGCCGTTTCAGATGTCCTGCGGATATTCTCGGACTTACGACCAATCAGAGAGCATGGCGTCAGCTTAATATGAGCTGGGGCATCACTCCCGTTATGAGCGAGGAATACGGCGCCATCGATATTGTGTTCTACGAGGCACTCAAGGCAGCGAAAAAGACCTTCTCACTGCAAAAGGGCGATAACGTAGTAATGACGGGCGGACAGATAAACGGTCAGCCGGGCAACACGAATATGATAAGAGTGGACGTCATAAAATAACTTTTATTTAAATTGCAACAGTTTTTATCAATGTTTCATTGACATCAAATATACAAAACTGTAAAATATAATCAAGCTCTAAGGCATTAAATTTTAAGGAGAAAGCATATGAAGAGTATTTATTCACCCAATGATTATAAAAATCTTGAAACAGATGCCAAAATGATACAGGCGGCAGTCAACGACGCTGCGAAATACGGTGCACAGGTGGTTATTCCCCGCTATAACGAAAGAACAGATAAATGCATATGGGAGCTTGACGAGAGCATAAAGCTGTACACAGGCAGCTGTGTGACACTTGACAACTGTCACATAAGACTGGTGGACGGCACCTACATACATTTCTTTGAAAATTCCTCAGCCGATGACTTTACTCAGTGGTGGAAGGAGGACAAGAGAGAGTACGACATAAGACTTGAGGGCAAGGGAAATGCCGTACTTGACGGTGGAAATCACAACGGAATTTTCGAGTCCGACTTCAACATTTACGACGAAAACGGAAACTTTGTAAAGAGCATCAATTACCGAGGTCTCCCATCCATCGCGGTAAACAGGGGGCTTGAGTTCCGCAACGTTGAACGCATTACCGTCAAGGGTCTTCGTTTTATAAATCTCAGATACTGGGCGATGTGCTTTGAGTTCTGCTCCTTCGGGCATATTGCCGACATCACCTTTGAAGCCTATGGAAACGTACCCAATCAGGACGGCATTGACATTCGTGTTGGCTGTAACAATTTCCTTGTGGAAAATATCTACGGTCTGACAGGCGATGACACGATTGCCCTGACAAACTTTGGCAACAAAACTGCAATGGTAACCGACCCGCACCTTGATTTTGATATTCACGAAATAATCATAAAGAACGTTCGTTCGTATATGAGTGACCACTGTGATATTATACGTATTCTCAACCGCGGCGGAGCTAAGATATACAACGTGGAAATTTCAAACGTAGTTGACATTACCCCCGAATACAGCGAAGACAGAGCCTTGGCGGCTATCCGCATCGGTGACATATGCGACTATCCCTCGCGTCTTAACGAGCCGGGAGAGACACGGAACATCATCGTTCGTGACGTAATCACCAGAGCACGCTTCGGTGCGTATATCGCCAATTCACTGGTGGATTCGGTGTTTGAAAACTTTATGATGACATCCGACGGCGGCATCGGTATGTACTTCAACGGCTGTTATATTGAAAACGTATTTATCCACAGATTTATGTATAACACCCGTGCATCAGCTCCCGACAGCGATATCGGATACAAAGAGGTATTCCACAGAGTTAAAATAGATGAGCTCAACGCATTCCACTTCAACAATTGCCAAGCCCGTAACCTGAACGTAAACAACGTAGTAAGCGGCAAGAACCTTTCTTACGTCTTCGGCGGTAACAGCGATATTGAAATAAAGTCAAGCAATATCGTATGCCTTGACGAAAGGACAAAGCTGACAGATAATGCCCGCCTATCGTAGCCTTTGACAACGCAAAACGGCGAGGTTGATTTAATGCAATTTCCTAGTATATAATTAAGGGAACTCCACCCGATGAGGCGGAGTTCCCTTATTTCTCTATTCTACTCTTTTTTGAGGTCCGAATTTCCGACCTATGACCTTGACCTGTCCCTTACCCGAGGTCATACCCGAAACCTTGTCGCGCAGGACGTCAAGCTCGGGGTCGGAAGCAAGCACACGCGATACAACGTCTGCCTCATAACGAACCTCCGTTTCCTCGATACCCATTTGTGAAAGCTCGTATTTCAGCTTCTGGTAGGTGGAATAATCCACGTACAGCTCCACGTCGTTAAATAGCACGAAGGTAGCCTTTCCCGAATCGTCAAGAGCAAGCTTTGCCGCCTTGCCGTATGCTCGGGTGAGCCCTCCTGCACCAAGCAATATTCCGCCGAAATACCGTGCAACTACTATGACAACGCCTGTCAGCCCCTCCCGTCGAATCACCTCCAGAATGGGCATTCCTGCCGTTCCCTGAGGCTCGTGATCGTCGGAAAAGCGTACAACGTTGCCCCCTTTATTTACGTAGGCGTAGCAGGTGTGTCGCATATTCGGGAGTCGGTCCCTTATCTGCTGTATATAGGCAAGAGCCTCGTCCTCCTCTTCGATGGGCTTTATAAATCCGTAAAAGACAGACTTCTTTTCCTCATACTCGCCACGTCCTTCTTTGGCGGCTGTTGTATATGAATCATTCATTTATATACTCCTTAAGCTGTCCGCGTATCTTGTCATCTACTATCGCCGTAACAAGAATACCGCTGTCTGTGTATTCCACGCTTTTAACGTTGGAGGTTTTGTAAAGGGTATCTATATAGCCTGCCTTAGCGTGAGGAAGTAAAAACTTTGTTTCCTTCTTAAACGAAAGGATGACCCTTTCAACAGCCTCTATAAGTCGGTCGATACCCTCACCTGTCGCCGCGGATATGAACACCGCGTTTTCTTTGTTACCCAGTCCCAGTGTTTCCTCGGGAACGACCTCCGCCTTATCGCACTTATTAAAAACGTAGATAATGGGCTTTTCCTCCATCCCCTCTTTTTCAAGAAGCGAGTGTATAAGCTCCATTGATACCTCGTGCTGTGAGCGTACGTCGGGATTTGAAATATCCAGCACCACCAATATAATGTCCGAAAAAACCACCTCTGCCAACGTGGATTTGAAGGCGTCTATCAAATGGTGGGGCAGATTTTTAATAAAGCCTACCGTATCCGTTATGACAGCCTCGCCTGCGTTGGGAAGCGTCCATTTTCTTGTCGTGGGGTCAAGGGTGGCAAAAAGCTTGTTTTCCGCAAGTATGTCCGCCCCTGTCAAGCGGTTGAGCAGTGTGGACTTTCCAACGTTGGTATAACCGGCAACCGATATTTGTACGATTCCCGAATTCTCTCGGTTTTTGCGCTGTGTCATACGGCGCTTTTCAAGATCGCGAAGCTCTTCCTCGAGATAGGAAATATGAGTCTTTATGTGTCTTTTATCGCTTTCGAGCTTGGATTCGCCCGGACCTCTTGTTCCGATACCGCCGCCCAGACGCGACAGCTCCTTTCCCTGTCCGCGAAGCCTGGGGATCGTATACTTAAGTCTTGCTATCTGTACCTGCAATATACCCTCGTTTGTGGTTGCGTTGCCTGCAAAGATGTCAAGAATAAGCATCGTTCTGTCAATGACTCTGACGTCCCCCAGAAAATTTTCTATTTCTCTTATCTGTGAGGGAGTAAGCTCACAATCGAATACGACAAGCTCAATTTCCATGTCCTCGCAAAGTGACTTTAGCTCTTCAAGCTTGCCCTTGCCAAGATATGTGGCATTGTCGGGCGTGGGACGGTACTGTACAAGACGTGCCGCCGTCTGACCTCCTGCCGTTTCAAGCAGGGAGGCAAGCTCGTCAAGCTCACTCTCGTCGTGGGAGGTGTCGCCATAGACCGCGACAAGCACTGCCTGCGGCATTGACGTGTCATTTGTTTCGTGTATGGTTTTCATAGAATCTGTCCTTAAGTTATTTATATCAATATGAACCGGCTGCGATTAGTTGTTAAACAAAAAGCGGTGCATATCTGCACCGCCTCGTTTGTATAAGTTATCTGCCGAACTTCTTGTTGAACTTGTCAACACGTCCGCCCGCATCTACGAGTTTCTGCTTGCCTGTATAGAAAGGATGGCACTTAGCACAAATTTCAACGTGGATGTTCTCCTTTGTTGACTTTGTGGGATATTCTGCGCCACAAGCACAAACGATTACGGTATCCTTATACTCGGGATGTAAATCCTTCTGCATTTTAATCGCACCTCTCTTCGGATATTCTTCGTTGTTACATCACATAATATCACATATGCTTCAAAAAATCAAGAGTTTTTTTAAAATAAAAAAAGTTTTTTGCTTTTTTTCAAAATCCTATTGAAATAACCAAATAAATGTGATATAATTCCTTAGTAATATGAGCCGGTGTGATGGAATTGGCAGACGT
>JAZSDT010000176.1:0-53485 GCA_045531285.1 Eubacteriales bacterium | reverse complement strand
CACCGAATTTTGAATCTACTGTACCTGTGTTGATTGACTTATGTGTATGCGGATCGATGCCGGGTGTCAGTCTTATAAGTATACGGGGATTCTTTCCTGTTTCCTTTGCTATTCTGTCAACGGCATCAATTTCGTCCTCCGAGTCGCATACAAATCTGCCCACTCCCAGCTCCAAAGCCAGCCATATATCCGAATCGGTTTTGTTATTGCCGTGGAACATGGCACGGGACAGGTCGAAGCCTGCTTTCTTTGCGGTGTAGAATTCTCCGGGAGAAACAACGTCTATCCACATTCCGATATTCTCGAGTGTGCGGTACAGATCCGTGTAGCAAAGAGCTTTTCCCGCATAACAGGGATGAGAGCCCTCTCCCAGGTACTTTTCAACGGCTGTCATATATTCTCTTGCGCGGTCAATGATTCCGTTCTTATCTATGAGGTACACAGGAGTACCGTATTCCTTTGCTAATTCCACCGTGTCCATTCCTGCAAATGTAAGGTGTCCTCTTTCGTTTACGTCTAAGTTTTTTGCTATCATTTTGAGTCCTTTCGATTACAGCATATGTGCCAGCATTTCTTCCGCAGGCATTCCGGAAAGCTCTGCAGGGGTCACGTCAAAGACTGTCTTGCATCCCGTTTCGCCTTTGTCTCTCATTCTCAGCATAGCGGCTGTATAAGCCACAATGACACTGGCAGTAAATTCAGGATTGGAGTCCAGCTTCAGCGAATACTCGATAGTGTGACCGTGTTCAAGCTCAAGTCCCGTTTTGCCTGTTCTGATTACTCTTCCTCCGTGAGGCAGACCCTTGTGGTCGCGGTCAAGCTCCTCCTGTGTGATGAAGGTTACGGTCGTATCGTAATCGGCAAAATAGTTGGGCATTGTTTTTATTTCGTTTTCAATTCGTGCAAGGTCTGCTCCATCTTCGGCAACCACCCAGCATTCGCGAAGATGCTTTTCTCTAGTGGTAAATACAGGCATTTCTCCGCTTTTTGCACGCTGAACCGCATCCTCGATAGGCACAGTGTACTGTCTTGCATCAACTACTCCGTCAATGCGTCTGATGGCATCCGAATGCCCTTGGCTGACGCCTCTGCCCCAGAAGGTATAATCCTGTCCCTGAGGAAGAATAGAAAGAGCGTAAAGTCTGTTCACAGAGAACATACCGGGGTCCCAGCCAACCGATATCATGGCGATGTTTCCGCCGTCTTTTGCCGCTTTATCTACGTTTTTGAAATGCTCCGGGATTTTTGCATGAGTATCAAAGGAGTCAATAACGTTGAAGTCTTTTGCAAGAGCGGGAGTCATTTCGGGCAGGTCTGTTGCAGAGCCTCCGCAGATAATAAGAGCATCGGCTGCTCCCTTAAGAGAAGCTATATCCGACATTGCAACCGCCTTTACTCCCGTTTTTGTTTTGAGAGCTTCGGGCGAGCGTCTTGTAACAACGGCAATAAGCTCCATATCGTTTCTGTGCTTCAAAGCGGCTTCAACGCCTTTTCCAAGGTTTCCGTAGCCTACTATTGCTATCTTCTTCATATGTATTCTCCTTTACAAGAAACCGTTAAGGTCAATCTTTTGTCTTTGATTAATTAGTATACCACTTTTTTGGGGATTATACAAGTATTTTTCACAAAAAAATGAAGAGGTATTCACCCCTTCATTCAAATTGCGATAAAAGTAAAGCTATATATTCCAAAAAGAACATAACGATAATTGGAAACAGAAGGCAAAGCAACAGCTTTGAGTAGTATATTCTTTTGACAAGCGAAAGCTTGAGAGGGTTCCAGTGTAGGTTTTCGCCCTCGTCTTTTGCACTTCCGTCCTTGACTGATTTGTAAAACTGTTTTTCGTATTCACCGTCCACAATAGTCGTAGACGCTCCGTTTACAAGGAAAAACATTGTGGCAAGTGCTGTTCCCAATATCAGATACGATACGGTAACGATTTTTTGCAGCAGCATATTTTCAAGTAATATGGGTAAAAAATATATTCCTCCCAGTATTACGAAGGATAACACTACCAGTAAAAGTGTTTTTTTCTGTGAAAGGTACTTCATTTTTTCTCCTAGCCAATACTGTGTATATACGTCTTGAAATAATTTTAGCAGACACTCCTGAAAACTTCAAGAACAAAAAGTGAATTTTTCATAAACTATACATCTTATTTTAGGTGTATACACTTGATTTTTGGCAAGAAATATGATATTATTTAACGTAAGAGGTGAGTAAGCATGGGAAAATTAATAATGATAGCCTCCTTAAAGGGAGGAGTCGGCAAAACTACGGTTTGTGCTGCGCTTGCTCATGCTCTGGCAAAAAAAGGAAATCGGACGTTGGCTGTGGATATGGACTTCGGAGTGAGAAGCCTTGACATAGCCTTGGGACATGAAAACTCTGCTTCGGCAGGCTGTTGGGAGGTCATGACAGGCAAGGCTTCCTTGGGAGTTGCCGTTGAAGAGGATGAGCGCGATCCGAATTTGTTTTTTCTGTCGGCTCCTATGAACGTGGACTGTACATACGATACCACGCTTACTGACAAGCTGATGCTGTCTTTTTTACGTTCTGTGAAAAAAGAATACGACTACGTTCTTCTTGATATGGCAGCAGGTACGGGTAAGCTTCTTGATCTGGCAAGCAACAGCGGCGAGGTGGATCAGGTGCTGATAGTATGTACACAGAATGCCGCGTCGGTAAGAGCTGCCGAAAAGCTTGGCTCCGATTTGTACAAAACAGGAGACGAATCCATAAGACTGGTTATAAATTCCTTTGTCGCCGACAGAGCGGGCAGAGAGGATTTTATCGGTGTAATGGAGATAATCGAGCATTCATCTGTAACGCTGATGGGTGTTGTGCCCTTTGACAAAAGGGTGGAGGGACTTATTTCCTCAGGAAAAACAGTAATAGAAGACAAGCGTTGTCTTGCAGGCAGAGCTGTGGACAACATTGCAAGGAGGCTGACGGGAGAAAGCGTTGCTCTTTTTGATGGCGCCATTCCCAGACGACACAGATTTAAATTATATTGAGAAAGGATACCGTCTATGCAGATAGCTATAATGGCTCACGAGAAGAAAAAAGAATTGATGACACAGTTTTGTATTGCTTATTGCGGAGTGCTCAGCAGACATAAGCTTTGTGCTACGGGAAGTCTTGGCAACAACGTCAAGGATGCTACCGGTCTGGAAATGGAGACTTTGCTGATGGCTGAACACGGAGGCATGCAACAGGTTGCCGCCAAGGTATCCTACAACGAAATAGACTTGCTTCTTTACTTCAGAGACAGGGATGACGATAGCTTTGCCGACCATAGTGCCGAAGAAGAAATTCTTCATCTGTGCGATGCATACAACGTTCCTTATGCTACCAACATAGCTACTGCGGAAGCTCTTATAATGGCTCTTGAGCGCGGTGACCTTGATTGGAGAATGTTAATAAAATAATCGCTTTAGCGATAATCTTATATTTTGCACTCTGCCCCTTGCATTCTGTGTGTTGAATGCATCTGCAGATGCGTTCAAAAAGGAGAATTACTATGTACAGAACAAAATATTGTGCCGAGTTTAGCGAGGCTGACGTCGGCACAAGGGCTAAGGTCTGCGGATGGGTACAGAAGCAAAGAGACCTTGGCACACTTATTTTCATTGACTTAAGAGACAGAACAGGCATTATTCAGCTTGCTTTTGACGATACTACCGACAGAGAGATATTTGACATTGCTTTCAGTGCAAGAGCGGAATTTGTTCTTGCTGCAGAGGGTGTTATCCGTCACAGAGGCGAAGGAGCTGTAAACCCCAATATGCCCACAGGTGCAGTTGAGCTTTTCGTTGACAAGCTTGAGGTTTTGTCGGCAGCTCAGACACCTCCATTTGAAATAAAGGACGAAACCGACGTAAAGGAAGAGTTGAGACTTAAGTACAGATATCTTGACCTTCGCCGTCAGCCCTTACAGCATAATATTCTTACACGTTCAAGAATAGCACGTCACGCAAGAGAATACTTCGAGGATAACGGATTTATTGAAATAGAAACTCCCGTTCTTATTAAATCCACTCCTGAGGGCGCAAGAGATTATCTTGTACCCAGCCGTGTTCATCCGGGCTCATTCTATGCGCTTCCTCAGTCACCTCAGCTCTACAAACAGCTTCTTATGCTTTCGGGATTTGACAGATATATCCAGATTGCAAAATGCTTCAGAGACGAGGACCTCAGAGCCGACAGACAGCCCGAATTTACACAGATAGACCTTGAAATGTCATTCGTTGACGAAAATGACGTTATGACGGTGGTCGAAGGCTTTATTGCCACACTCTTCAAGAAGATACTTGACGTAGAGGTAGAGCTTCCTCTCAGAAGAATGACCTGGACAGAGGCAATGAACCGTTACGGCTCGGACAAGCCCGACCTTCGTTTCGGTTTTGAAATATGCGACCTTTCAAGTGTTCTCAAGGATACGGAATTCAAGGTGTTCGCTTCTGCAATTGCAGAGGGCGGCTCCGTAAGAGCTATAAATATCAAGGGCGGAGCAGACAAGTTCTCGCGCAAGGAAATAGATAAGCTTACAGAGTTTGTTAAGACGTACAAGGCAAAGGGTCTTGCATGGTCCAAATGGGCAGGCGAGCTTTCATCCTCCTTTGCAAAGTTCCTTACCGAAGAAGAAGTACGTTCGGTATACGGGCTTACCGATTTTGAGGAAGGCGACCTTCTTCTTGTAGTAGCCGATTCCAAGAACAAGGTGGTATTCGACTCTTTGGGAGCACTTCGTTGCGAGGTTGCAGGCAAGCTGGGTCTCAGAGACAAGAGCGACTTTAAGTTCCTTTGGGTAACAGATTTCCCGATGTTCGAGTATTCCGAAGAGGACGAAAGATACGTGGCAATGCACCATCCTTTCACAGCTCCTCGCGAAGAGGATATACAGTACCTTGGCGTTGCACCCGAAAAGGTGTATGCAAGAGCTTACGACATCGTGCTCAACGGTACGGAGCTTGGCGGCGGTTCTGTGAGAATTCACCGTCAGGACCTTCAGGCGAAGGTATTCGAGGCACTTGGACTTACCAAGGAAGATGCAGATGTGAAGTTTGGCTTCCTGCTTGAAGCCTTCAAGTATGGAGCACCTCCTCACGCAGGTCTTGCCTTCGGTCTCGACAGACTTGTCAGTCTTATGTTGGGACTCGATGCCATCCGTGACGTTATTGCCTTCCCCAAGGTGCAGAACGCATCCGAGCTTATGACACAGTGTCCTTCGGAGGTTCCTCAAAAATCTCTTGATGAGCTGAGCATTGCAATAAAAGAATAAAATATGACAAAAAGCTAAGATATCTTTAAGGTATCTTAGCTCTTTTTTGCTTTGTAGGAAATTTCTTTATTATTACGCTTTTTTGAACATATGCAAAGCTTAGGATAGGCGAGCATTGCCAGCGGCTGCAAGCCGCTTTTTACTTTATAGGAAATTCCATTAAAGCAACCTCGCCGACAGAGGCTTTCCCTATTAGTCAACCGCACAGTCGGCAATTACCTTTTTGTAGTAATACCAGCTCTTTTTACGGGTCCTTTCTCCTGTTTCAAAATCAACGTAATTAAATCCGAACCTGAAGGTGTAGCCCGCGGAATTTTCAAAGGAATCAAAATTCGACCAGTAATAATAGCCGCGCACGTTACTTCCTGCTTTAACACTTCTTGAAAGCATACGCAGATGCTCGCGAAGATAGGTGATCCTTACCTTGTCATCCACCATTTCTTCCTTGTTGCCCGTGTCTTTCATTCCAAGACCGTTTTCCGTAATATATACAATGGGATTATTGTATTTTTCCTTAACGTGCATAAGAACGTCATACAGTCCCGCAGGGTACGTTTCAAAGTATTGTCCCTCCTGAACGTAGTAATTTTCTACGTGTTTACTGAGTGCAGGCAAACTCTCGTCGTACTCAACTCGGCCGGGATAGTAGTAATTGACACCAACAAAATCCATAGGAACAAATTCACGCTCAATATCCTCGGCATAGCCGTGGGGCATAGAATCTCTATATACAGGGCAATCACGAAGAAGGTTTTCCGGATAATGACCTAAAATCATAGGGTCAAGCCACCAGCCCGAGCACCTTTCCATCTGGTAGGTCGCGGCAATCTTATCCTTGCCCGACGGGTCGGCGGGATAAATGGGAACAACGGCAATAACCGCACCTATTTTTCCTCCAAGGTTCATGCTTTTATAAAGCTGAACCGTCTTAAAATGGCACATCAGTGCGTTGTGCCCTGCAAGTATACCTGCCTTAAGGTCTGTGCCGTTTGGTGCAAACGGGGGCCAGGCTCTGTTTTCCTGATATGGAGCAAAGCAGAAGACACTTGGTTCGTTTATTGTACTCCAGAGCTTTACTCTGTCACCGAAGCTTTCAAAGCAAACCTTGGCAAAGCGTGTAAAATGCTTGACAATATCCTTGTTAAGAAAGCCGTCAAGCTCATAAATGTACATTGGCATATCCCAGTGATACAGGTCAACGAACGGTTCAATGCCATATTCAAGAAGAAGGTCTATTACGTTATTGTAAAACTCAATCCCTTTAGGGTTTACTCCTCCGTCTAAAGTTGGAAGGATTCTTGTCCAGGAGATTGAAAAACGGAAGGTTTTCAGTCCTTGCTCCTTCATTTCTTTAATGTCTTCTCTGAAATGCTTGTAAAAGCCTGAGGTAGGCTCGGTGGTTGCCTTGAACTTTTTGGAATAAGAGGTGGATGCCATATCCCATATGTTGTCGGTTTTTCCGTCTGCATTTACAGAGCCTTCGACCTGATAACAGGAAGAGCCTGTTCCGAACAAAAAGTCTTTTGGAAAATCATAAAGTACCATAGTAAAATTCCTTTCAAATATTAAAACATCATTGCTACAGTAGCAATGAAAGCTATTATTACAGAAACAATTTCATTCTTTTTCATCTTTTCACCCATAATAAGAGTGATAAGCGCCGAGAACACTACAGCCGCACCGGTTGAATAAGGAAACTGAACCGATGCGTCAAGCACAAGAAGAGCAAGCATTAAAATAATATTTCCTGTTCCGCTACAAAGGGAAAAGCCTGCCATCTGCAAAGCGACACTTCTTGTAACCTTTCTTTTTTGACCCTTACAAAAAGGTAAAAACAAAAGACCTAAAATCATAAGCCAAGCACTTGAAATTACCATATAACTGTAGCTGTCTGTGTTGAGGCTTGGGTAATTCTGATGCACCGAGGCACAAACGCTTGTTATTCCGTTGGTTATGAATACGGCAACGTAGTAAAAATAGGCTTTTTTGTTACTGCTTTTACCGCCCGATACAGTACAGATTACCGCAAGGCTTATCAGCGCACAGCAGACGATCTTTCCTGCAGTAAGAGCTTCTTTTTCGGGAGCAAGAAGTATTCCATAAAAAAAGGGGAGAAGCATACCGCCCAACATAGAAAAGACCGAGAAGACCGAAAGGTTGGCATATTGCAGCGCTTTAAGCGAGCAGTACATAAAAAGAAAGCTGGCAAGACCGTGGACCAGACCGACTGCAGCGGAAAACAGTGTTATATGTATTCCGTTTGTAAAAAGTGCTATTATAAGCGAGATAAAAGCCATTCCAAAGCCGGTTCCCGCCGAGAAGACAAGAGCACTTTTTACGTCTGTTCCAAAAGAGGATTCAAATTTTTTCTGAAAGAAAAACTGTACCGAAAATAACGCCGCGGCACATATCAGCATAAAATAGTAGATCATAATAAAACTTTCCGATTTGTATTGAATTTATTTGGATGACTTTGACATAAGAAGTACAACGAAACCTATTGAATTATAACATTGCAATATTATATTTACAATCCATATAATTCTTGTATAATTCCCAAAAATTCACTAACGAAATCTTGACACCGAGCGTATGTTGTGCTATCATTTTTTCGAGGTGTAATGTATGCTTTACCAAAAATTACTTATGGGAGACACGCCGTATATTTTGTCATGCGGATATCATAACGAGAGCGGATTCCAGGAGCACAGGCATCCCGAAGCAGAGTTTATATACTGTAGATCCGGCAGCTTCGAGCTGCGAATCGGCAAACAGGTTTATACTGTAACGGCAGGTAATCTTATGATTATTGCGCCTATGGAGGCTCACGAGGTCGTTTATAACGGAAAGGAATGCTTTATCGTTGTGCTGGAGGTAGGTCCGTCACTTTTGCGAAAAAGGTTCAAGGCGTTTTCCGGAGGCAGACTTTCTTCTGCATTACAAAATCTTGACGGCAGCACCGAAAACCTGAAAAACCTTCGAAACGCCCTTGAAGAAACCGTTTCCTTGTATGGCTGTGCAGACGAATTCAGCGAGTTTATAATCATGGGAAACATATATAAAATATGCGGTTATATATTGTCGGAATATGCGCAAAGCACTCAAGAAACGACGGCAGATCTGAAGGCTGTAGCAAATATAGAAAAGGCTCTTGAAATGATACATAACAGATACGCAGAGCCTATTACGGTGGATATGGCGGCAGAGGCTACAGGCTACGGGAAGAGCAATTTTTGTAAAATATTCAAAAAAATTACAGGAGAGACCTTTCACAACGTGCTTAACCGACAGCGTGTGGAAACTGCCTGTGTTTATCTTGACGAGACCGCAATGTCGGTTTCAAAGATAGCGTCTGCCGTAGGCTTCACGGAAACAAAATGCTTTTGCAGAGTATTTAAGAATATTATGGGCATAACTCCCGGTGAGAGAAGAAAAACGTTGTCAAAAACAGAGAGTACTAAAGTGTAAATATAATTGTATTTGACGCCTCTTTGTCTTGACAAAGAAAAGTATATCCTATATAATAAATAGGAAAAGTCTTACAGTGCAAAAATTCAATAATTGTTGATGCTTTATTGTTTTTTTGCCTGTATAATATAAGTATACAAACAAAAAGGAGGCAGAGACTTGAACGAAAAACTCAAAGAAAAAATCAATGAGTCGCTTTCAAGCGTTTTGCCCATAACGCTGATCGTACTCTTTCTTAGCATTACGCCGCTTGGCAAAATGGATATAGGAACGCTCGCATTGTTTTTGGTGGGAGCGGTACTTCTTATTGTAGGAATGGGCTTCTTTCAGCTGGGTGCGGAGATGTCCATAACACCTCTTGGCAGGAGTATTGGTACGTCAATGATAAAAACAAAGAAACTTCCGTTTATACTTGCTCTTTGTCTTGTAATGGGTATTATTATTACCATTGCCGAGCCTGACCTTCAGGTTCTGGCAAATCAGGTGGCATCCATACCAAACAACGTACTTATTTACACGGTCGCCATCGGTGTGGGAGTGTTCCTTGTTATAGCGTTTTTGAGAATCTATTTGAAAAT
Source organism: Eubacteriales bacterium (assembly GCA_045531285.1). Taxonomy (GTDB): domain Bacteria; phylum Bacillota; class Clostridia; order Oscillospirales; family SIG627; genus RGIG6353. Next base: position 44,155 of record JAZSDT010000176.1, on the reverse strand, counting down.
CAGTCTCTCAAGAATACTTACCGTATTTTACGTGCTGGTATTCGCTATATCATTTTTTGCACCTAATTCGTTTATCCCCGTTGCTTTTGACTCGGGCGGTGTAACTACAGGTCCTATGACCGTACCGTTTATTATGACATTGGGTGTGGGTTTTGCCGCCGTTAGAGGTGATAAAGACAGCACAAACGATAGCTTCGGTCTTATAGCCCTTTGCTCCATAGGTCCTATTCTGTCGGTGCTGCTCCTCGGTACCTTCTACAATCCCGGTGAGGCACATTACTACAGCCCTGAGCTGACACCTATTATTTCTACCACAGACGTAACTAATTATTTTTACCACCAGTTTCCCCACTATGCCAAAGAGGTTTGCATCAGCATCCTTCCCGTCATAGGCGTGTTTGCCATTTACCAGATTTTTACACGTGCATACCGTCCTTTGCAGGCAGGAAGAATGCTTATTGGATTTGTATATACAATAATCGGTCTTATACTTTTCCTTACGGGTGTAAACGTTGGCTTTGCCCCTGTAGGTAACCTTTTGGGAAAGGCGATTGGCTCTGGCGAATATAAGCTCTTGCTTATCCCCATCGGCGCGTTGGTAGGCTACTTTATAGTAAAAGCCGAGCCTGCCGTACAGGTGCTCAACGCGCAGATTGACGAAATAACAGGCGGTATAGTTTCTCACAAGATGATGAATACCGCTTTGTCAATAGGTGTTTCCGGTGCCGTAGTGCTTTCGATGGTTAGAGTAATTACGGGAATTAATATATATTGGATAATAATACCCGGTTACGTTATCGCTTTAATTCTCAGCTATTTTGTACCCTCGGTTTTTGTAGGTATTGCATTTGACTCGGGCGGAGTTGCCAGTGGTCCTATGACTTCCACCTTCCTTTTACCCTTGGCGATGGGCTCATGTATAGGTGTTGGTGGAAACGTTGTAACAGATGCCTTTGGCGTTGTTGCGCTGGTTGCACTGTCTCCTCTCCTTACTATACAGCTCATGGGTCTTATTTATGCTCATAAGAGCAAGGCAGTTTCAACAGTTGCACCTGTACAGACGGATGCTCCGGATGAGATTGTTGATTTGGAGGACGAACAATGAACGAAATGAAATTATCTCCCCGTTTGGCAGTAACCATTACCAATACGGGCAACGAAAAGAAATTGAAAGAAGTTTTCGAGCAATCGGGAATGGCTATTTCCTTTACTTGTCACGGTCAGGGAACGGCACCCTCCGCAATAATGGACCTTTTTGGACTCAGCGGACGCGAAAAGCTCATAACGGCAGGCTTTATAGATAAATCGGGAACAGCTACGCTGTTCAAGAATCTTGAAGAAAAGCTTTCCTTTTCACAAAAGGGACACGGAATAGCCTTTACTCTGTCCCCCATAAGCATGCAAAGTCAGATAATGGCGATATTACATCAGACACAAGGAGATGAAAACCAAATGAAAGAACAAACCCCTTATGTTGCTATACTTACAGCCGTTGCAGGTGGTTTTAGTGAAGAAGTTGTAGAAGCGGCACGCAGTGCAGGTGCCAGAGGCGGAACGATAATGAAGGGTATGCGTGACGGAACGCATGAGATATCCGAAACGCTTGGTGTTCCTCTTATGGAAGAACAGGACTTTGTTCTTATACTGGTTCCCAGAGAGAAAAAAGCGGATGTAATGAATGCTATCACAGCAAAATGCGGAATAAACACAGAAGCACACGGTGTTGTTTCGGCTTTTGCGCTGGATGAAGTGTTTGGACTGTAAACGAAATAAGCAAGACGGCGTTAAGCCGTCTTGCTTTATTTGAGCGTGTAAGACTTTGGATGGGTGAAAATAGCCAGCGGAGGTTCTCCGCTTTTTTATTTACCGAGAAATTGTATTAAATCAACCTCGCCGTTTTGCATTGTATGGTTTACTCAAAGGCAACGATAGGCGAGCATTGCCGTCGGAGGCACTCCGCTTTTTTATTTACAGAGAAATTGTATTAAATCAACCTCGCCGTTTTACATTGTATGGTTTACTCAAAGGCAACGATAGGCGAGCATTGCCAGCGGAGGCTCTCCGCTGTTGTCAATATTTTCAATGTTTTAAGCAATAATATCAATGTAATCTTTAATAAAACCTGATATAATTACAATGTGAAGATATTTTTAGGAGGAAAAACTACAATGACAAAGAAAATCGTTCGTATTGCATTAATTACTTTTATCTTGGCATTACTCCTTGCATTTTCAACCTTCGCTTACGAGGTAGACCTTCGGGGCAGAGTAAGCGGACTTCAGGACGGAATTTCTTATACGGTGTCAAAATATGATATTACCACCGACACCTTTGGCACGTATATGCCTCTCACGTCCGAGACCCAGCTTGAAGCTGGTGTATGGAATATAAAAGCAGGCGATTCCGAGCCCGAGCAGCTTTTTGTTGACGGTGCTCAAATGGGACAGTTTAGCTTTTGGAATACACAAACAGAAGCTGTGGAAAGTAATATATTCGGCGGATACAGCGACACCTTTAAGCCGGGCAAATGGACCATAAATAAAGCAGGTGTCTATACCAACGTTGTTGAATCTTCCATGAAGAGTGAAACCGTTCCCACCGTTTGTATTTATTTTGATAAAACAAAGGTAGTCACCCCTGTTGAAGGCGGCACCGGATATGAAAATGCTACACCCATATCGGGAGAGAGCAATCTTCTCCAGGAATCATCCTTCTCTTACGGATTTACCCAGGCGCAGATCGTTCCTGCAAACAGGGTCGTTTCCTGCACGTTCCCTATGGTTGTAGTGAGAACGGGTGGTATGAAGTATACCAACGGATATTCCCTTGAGGACGCAAAGGGCTTGTTTACGTTTACTGTAAAGGTTCCCGGTGTAAAGGAATATGAAACGTATTCCGTAGAGACCAACGTTGAGGAATATGGCGAGCTTACTGTTGTAGCTCCCGAGGAAATGAAGGCTTCAAACGGTTACGTTGTTGCCATTACCTACGCGCCATACGCCAACTGTCCCGACGAAATATATTCAGGTAACTGGGACACGAATTCAAGAAGCTACGTGCACATAGGTATGAACAAAGGAGAAAATAAGCTGAAGGTTACACCAAGCACGTATCCTGCGCCTACAGTGTACGACGGCTTTGGTATTATCGGCGTTGATCCGAACAGAACCTATGAGATAGCCGAAGCACGTATAAAGAGCAACGGAACAGGTCTTGAGTTTGGTGAGTGGACTGAATACACCCACAGCGCATCAAGAAACCGTGACCTTGTGGGACTTTACGCAGTCCGTGAGTCATATGACGGTAAAGTCAGCAATTATTCTATTGCTTATGCATACGGCGACAACACGGAAAGACAGAATATTCTGGACCTGAACGAAGCGGGTACACATATTATGAATTGCTGTCACCTGTCAAGCTATGACAGAGCGCTGTTTTATCATGGAATGTGGTCGGGTGACGTATGTAATTCCACAGGACTTGGCAAATATACTCTGTTCAATCACTCTCAGGTTTCACTGACGGCATACAATACGGCAAAGACTGCTCTTGACAACGCAACCGAGGATACTCTTGCAGCGGCAAAGGAAGCCTTTGATAAAGCGGCGGAAAATCTTTCCAAAAACGTTAATAATATCAAATATAAATATGCCTTTGACAGAGAGGGCGTTATACGTACCGACGAGGCAACAAGCTTAAAGCTTTCGCTTCGTTGCGATAACTCAACACTTGTTACAGACAAGCTTACCACAATGGTTGTGGCATACGTTGCCGACAGAAACGGCGAAGTTAAAACCTATGAAGCCAAGTATACACAGAATTACGCAAAGTCATTCTCCTGTACTGTCAACTTTGCCGATTTCCTTCCCGAAGAGGGTTGGATGGTGGCGTTTGAGATATATCCCAACACCGACACCACTCCCGATAGCTTTATCGAGGTTGACACAGGCGGTTTCAGATACCCTCTCACTCTTTCAACCACAACGTATACAATTTCAACTCCCGACGAGCTTCCTTCCACCGACGTGAAGCCCGAAGGACTTTCATACGAAAGCGGAGCTATCAAGGGACTTTCAAAGGCTTTTGCCTATGAATATGCACAGTTTGATATAAACGGCATTGAAGCTTCTGCTTGGAAGTACGTTCCCGCCGGAGCAAGCGAATTTGATCCCGAGATGACAGGTCTTGTTGCTGTAAAGCTGAGCGGTGACGGTTACAGTCACAACGGCTCGGATCATACTTACGTATACATTCCCGGAAACAGTCTTACAAGCATTCTTCATACCACTCCCACGTTGAACAAGGCGGGCACAGCCACTCTTGACGTTGTTGACGTTGTAAACGCGGGAAGCTACGCCGACGCAGGCGGAAAAATAAAGTTTAACCAAGCTAAGTGGACAGGACTTACCCTCTCCAACAGCCTTGCACTTTCCTATGGTTTTGATGCTCTTATCCTGGGAAGCTCAAGCACGCCTATTTCCGGCAGTTGGGCTACGGCAATAAGAGACGCATCAAACGAAAACGCACTTGCAACAGCCCGTGCCAATGCGGCTAAGGTCAGTGACAGCATATATTACTCATACGCATACACTCCCGACGAGATTATTCCAATGTCGGATTTTGAGAGCTTTAAATTCAGAGTTTCCTTGCGTCAGGGCTGTTTTACTCTCAACGGTACGGTACAAACTAAATTCGTATTTAAGGTAATCGATGAAAACGACGAGCTTGTTGACAGAATCGCTTATAAGGACGTAAGCTACACCAAGACAGGAACAAACGTTACGGTCAACCTTGAGGATTTTGATAACACAACCGGATATATAGTCGGAATAGTTATACATCCCTACGTTCTTACGGACGGCTCATATTTTGACTGCGAGGACAGTGACAACGGAGATTACAACGTATATCTGATTAAAAACGGATATTCTGTTGATGCTATTATGCCTGCTGAGAAGCCTGTGCTTTCTATGAGCACAAAAAATGCCGTAATTACAGTAGATAATTACAACGAAAAGCTTACCTACGCATATTCCTTTGACGGAGAAGAATGGACATCGTTTAAGGGTGCATCCTTCACTGCGGTTAAGGCAGCTGCGGATTATACCGTAAAAGCGTTGGGGAACAGCGAATATCTTGAAAGCCCCGTTTCCGAACCTATAACGTCACCCGAAATTACAGTAGTTGGCACAAGCCTGGTGCTCGACGGAACCATCGGAATCAAGGTATATATGGACATCGATACCAATTCCGTTTCGGATGTGAACTTCTATATGACAAGGGTAAACGAGGACTACAAATGCACCTCCGACGACCCCGATTACAATCTTTACAGACAGGGCGGTGCCTCTGATTTTTCTACAGGTACTGCATGGTCCACTCCCGTGACACTCGATTCCGAAACAGGTCTTTATTCAATGACGGTTTCCATTCCCGCAAAGGACGTTGACAACGTTCGAATCGAATGTGACCTTGGCGGTTATCTCAAGAATGATTCAAGCCGTGTTTCCTACAGCAATCTTGGTGGAACTCTTACCTTTGCCGATTACGTGGAAAGGTCAAAGGCTCTTGCTTCGGAAGGCGACGAGAAATTTATAAACGCTCTGGACCTTATTTCTCAGCTGGAGAACTACGTTGCCTATGCCGATAACTACTTTAACGGCGGTGACCTTGAAAAATATACAACGGCGGCAAGTACGGATTTGATAGAGTCTGCTTCAAGAACAGATGCCAAGCTTGACGGAGTTGAATTCTACGGCACATCACTTATTCTGAAGGACAACGTTACAATCAGACATTACTTTGCGGTTTCGGACATTAGTGCATTCAATTCAAAATATACGTGCGATATCTCCTACGGTGAAAAGGAAGGATATATTTATTACGATATAACCGATATTCCCGCTCAGCACATAGGAACACAGTATACTCTTACAATAAAAGACGAGGAAGGAACGGCATACGAGATAGAGTACAGTGCGGCAAACTATTTGAAAACTGCGATGAACTCCCACAATACTCGTCTTGCAAGCCTGGCTAATGCTATGTTTGGATATTATGCATCGGCTGATGCTTACGTTAACCCCAAGCCTCTTTACGTAAAATACGATACAGGATTTTCAATCGAAGGTGCTCAGAACGGAATACATCTTTATATTCCTACCGAGAACGGATACATAGACCATACTTACGTGCATACGGTGAGTGATGCTACAGCACGCAATTCTGACGTCTGGAGACTTTCGGTAGCGTATATGTGTGATGACGAATTAAAGAATCCTGTTGCCATTACAACTCCAAATGCAGAATGGGATATGGCGTTGATGCTTTCAGGCAGAGGCGATTTCATAGGAGGTTGGGCACACGGTGACGAATTAATGACCGACGTCAAATTCTACGTTGACGGCGTTGAGACAGACGTGACAACGCTTACAAAGGCAACCGAGTTTAAAAAGCTCGAGATAATCGAAAACAGCATAGGCTATGACCCATCAAACAATACAACGGCTGTTTTGAAGCACCATAAGGAATATACCGTGACTCATGCGGGAATCAGACTTGAACAGAAGGTAGAATGGCTGGGAGAATATCAGCTGAGCCACTCGTATCTTGCCATGATGCCTCCCACAAAGACGTACACGGATGCATTTTACACGACTCTTACCGAGCCTGCTGACCTCAATCTCAGCGAACACGGTACCTACTACGTAGACGGAACTACGTCGGTAACTGTATACGGTAAGGAAAGCGGTCTGTATTTCACAATGACGGTAAACGATTATGACACCTTCATCAAGCCCTATATGTCAATAGCCGATAACGGAGGCGGTTCTTATAACAAGATGTATTTCACCTTTGTTAAAAACGGCACAGTTTTAAAGGGAGACGTATGGGAAACCTTCACTCACTACAAGATAGACCGTAAAAACGTATAAGCGGAGAGCCTCCGCAGGCAATTCTCGCCTATCCAAAGCAATGTGTTCATTCAAACAAATCAAAACGGCGAGGGTATAATTGTTGAGAAAACTTCTATAAAGAAAAAGCGGAGAGCCTCCGCAAGCAATTCTCGCCTATCCAAAGCAATGTGTTCATTCAAACAAATCAAAATGGCGAGGGTATAATTGTTGAGAAAACTTCTATAAAGAAAAAGCAGAGAGCCTCTGCAGGTAATACACCTGCGGAGGCTCTTTTCTTTTTTATATACTAGGAAATTGCATTAAACCAACCTCGCCGTTTTACGTTGTAGGGCTATACTCAAAAGTTACGATAGGCGAGCATTGCCAGCGGCTGCTAGCCGCTTTTTTATATACTAGGAAATTGCATTAAACCAACCTCGCCGTTTTGCATTGTAGGTATACCCGAAGGTTGCGATAGGCGAGCGTTGCCAGCGGAGGTTCTCCGCTTTTTATCTTTTGTTTACCGAGAGGGTTATATTAAACGTTTTCTTTTCGTTGGGAGCAAGCGTTTTGTACTTGAACTCATCATCCAATATGCTGGTGGTAGGCTCAAGACCCAGTGCATAGTCTCCGCTTGCCATACTCTTCCATTCGAGAAAGTAGGGAAGCGTTTCCTTTGAGTAAGCAACGGTGAACGACTTTCCAATCTTTTCGTTTACAAGGGAAATTTTGGGCTTATTAAGGGTGAGATAGTAGCACATCTCATCCTGCCCCACAACAGAATCCGTCATATTGAAGGCACTGTCTATATTATCTGTTGCAAACTGTGTTCTTGCATTTATGGCTTCGCAATCCGCAACTATTTTTGTATCCTTGTCAAGCATGGGATAACCAAGGTTTATATGATAGAGAATGCCGTAGCTTGCTTCGGAGTGCCCTGCGTTTTCTATTGTATCCTCAATTGATACACTGCCCGACTCAATTGCTGTGAAAACTTTTCTTCTGAACACAAGATTCTGCCCGAAGAGTGCTGTTTCCCTGACAATAGCTTCAACTGTGATTCCGTCCTCGTTGCATTCCGCGTGTATTATTTCGGCATTTTGGTTGTGATGTGTACCGTGAAGTATATAGCCGTCTCTTCTGCCCATATTGTCAAGACCGCAGGTGTATATCATTCCGCCTTCAAAACGGTTGAGAAAATCGATTTCTCTGGCGGTAAATGCATTCTTTGAAACAAAGGACATATTCTGTCCCTCGTGCCACAGCTGCATAACGTCAAGCGCCTTGGTCACGTTGAGTAAAAATCGGAGCTTTCCGTTGTTGCAGTCTATTACGTCAAGACCTTTTTCGCGTCCTTCCGTTATTGTGTATCGCTGAATGGATGCTATTTGTCTGAAATTAGATATTCTTCCGTCCATGGTGTTCTCCTTATATTTCAACTAAATTAATTCCAAGTCTGTCACATAAATCTATGGCAAGCTTCTTTACCGTCGGGTAGTCCTTCTTTTTGAAGCATACTGTATCGGCTCTCAGCTTTGCTTTTACGGGAAGCTGTGAATCCGAAGAAAGGGTCAACGTGCCCTTGCGCCAGAAGCCGCCCTTGTGAAGAAAGACAGTGGAAATATCCTCCGTTGCAATGGCTGTGCTGACGTCATTTTCGGTGATGGTGATAAAACCTTCTCCGGCGGAAAGATATTTTTTGATGAATGGTATTTTTTCGGGTATAATATCCGTTATATCTATTTCCGTATTATCCTCGGGTTGTGCTACAAAGGTTTCGGGTTCCGGCTCGGGAGCAGGCACGTAGTTTTCTATTTTTCTGTCTATTGCATCCCACTCCTCGGAAGTTATCTTGGCGCGTCTTACGTCATCTCCCTTGCCCCTTGTTACAAGAGAAGCTTTTTCCATATATCCAACCATAATAGAAGCTACAAAAACCCCTGTGTTTAGATGTACGGCAAGCTCTGAAGGAGTAAAGGTTTGGTGTTCAACGGCATAGTTTGCCGCTCTGTCGAATTCCTGTCTTTGTTTTTCGGGTATATTTATATTCATTGACGGTTTCCTTTCTGTGTAGAACAAGTAGATTATACTATCTTTTTACATAAAAGTCTAGCTTTTTTGTGAAAATATTTATAAAGCTATTGAATTCCTACTAAACCTATGGTATAATACGGCGTACAAGGAAGTGATGTATTGAGAATATCAACAAGAGGGCGATATGCTCTTAAAATAATGCTTGATTTGGCTATGAACGAGGGGGAATATATGTCTCTTAAGGGAATTGCCGACAGACAGGGCTTGTCTGCCAAATACCTGGAACAGATGATAACCATGCTCATGTCAGCCAAAATGATAAAAAGCACCAGAGGAAAAAGCGGAGGCTACAAGCTTTCGCGTCCGCCGTCGGAATATACAGTCGGAGAAATACTCAGAGCTACCGAGGGCTCCCTTGCCCCCATATCCTGTGTGGAGGATTCTCCTAATCAATGTACACAGAGCTGCCGCTGTCCCACTCTTTTCTTTTGGGAGGGTCTTAACAAGGTAATAAACGAATATATTGACGGCACCACTCTTGAAGACGTAGTAAATCAGGAAAGAACATTAAACAAAGAAGGACAAAAACATGAGAATATATGCGGATAATGCAGCAACAACAAAAATGAGCAAAACTGCAATTAATGCCATGCTCCCATATTTTGAAGAAATATACGGAAATCCTTCCTCTCTTAACACGACGGGACAGATAGCCGCCGAGGCGCTTGCACGTTCGAGAGAGAAAATAGCGGAGCTTATCGGTGCTATGCCACGTGAAATATTTTTCACCTCCGGCGGAAGCGAAGCTGATAACCAAGCTATCATCACAGGTGCAAAAATAGGAGAAAAGAAGGGCAAAAAGCACATCATTTCAACAAAGTTTGAGCACCACGCAGTGCTTCATACGTTAAATAAGCTCGAAAAAGAAGGCTTTGAAATAACACTTGTTGACGTAAATGAAAACGGTGTGGTTAAGGCTTGCGATATTGAAAAGGCAATAAGAGAGGACACAGCTCTTGTTACCGTAATGTTTGCTAACAACGAAATAGGCACCATTCAGCCTATTGCCCAAATAGGCAAAATCTGCCGCGAAAAAGGTGTCCTTTTCCACACGGATGCGGTTCAGGCGGCAGGACATCTGAAAATAGACGTAGAAGAATTGAACGTAGATATGCTTTCTGTTTCGGCTCACAAGTTTCACGGACCTAAGGGCGTCGGCTTCCTCTACTGCAAAAAGGGAATTGTTCTCCGTACGCTTATAGAGGGCGGTGCACAGGAGAGAGGCAAGCGTGCAGGAACAGAAAACCTGCCAGGTATTGCGGGAATGGCAGCCGCACTTGAAGAGGCTGTAGAAAATTCATTGCGCAACTCACAAATTCTTATTCCTCTCAGAAACAGACTTATGGAAGGTCTTGAGAAAATACCTCACTCCAAAATAAACGGAGATAAAGAAAACAGATTGCCCGGAAACGTGAATATATGCTTTGAGGGAATAGAGGGCGAAAGCTTGCTGCTTCTTCTTGACGAGAAGGGCATCGAGGCTTCCTCCGGTTCGGCTTGTACGTCAGGCTCTCTTGACCCCAGCCACGTACTTCTTTCCATAGGCTTGCCTCACGACGTTGCCCACGGCTCTCTGAGACTTACCATAACAGAGGAAAATACTGCGGAAGAAATCGATTATATTATTGAATCTGTAACCGAGGTTGTGGAATATCTTAGACAGATGTCTCCCGTATGGGAAGAGCTTGTGACAGGCAAGAGAGAATATATACTTTAAAACAGATTAAAGGAGCAAAAAATGTTATATAGCGAAAAGGTAATGGACCATTTTAAAAACCCCAGAAACGTTGGAGAAATCGAAAATGCTGACGGAATAGGCGAAGTCGGCAACGTAAAATGCGGAGATATAATGAAAATTTATATCAAGGTAGACGATGGAATAATAACAGACGTAAAATTCAAGACCTTCGGATGTGGCTCGGCGATTGCGTCAAGCTCCATGGCAACCGAAATGATAAAGGGTAAGAGCATAGAGGATGCCCTTGAGCTGACAAACAAGGCTGTTGTAGAAGCTCTTGACGGACTCCCCTCGCACAAGGTGCATTGCTCTGTTCTTGCAGAGGAAGCGGTAAAGGCGGCTGTAAAAGACTATTACGAGAAGAACGGCATTGAATACGATAAGTCCAAGTTCTGTGACGGAGATTGCTGTCATTGCGGCAAGCATCAGGACGAATAATTCCCTATGAAATTAAAGGATTTTTTTCTCCAAGAAAAAATATATGAGTATTCAATACTTCCCTTTGATGAGGTGACGGTTATTGACACCGGACGGGCAGGACGAATGTTTGACGGCAAGGGCTGTCAAACCGTCGTCCCCTTTCTCATACCTTATTTTGTTAAAAGCGACGAGAAATCCAACATTTCCGTATATGCTCATGCTGAAGATTACCACTATTATTTCAAAGAGCTTTTAGAAAGGCTGACAGCTAACTTTGAAAATATCTCTGCGGCATGTGACGTATCACCTATAAACGAGGTAGAATGTGCTGTCAAGGCGGGCTTGGGTTCTATTGGAAAAAACGGATTGCTTATAAACCCAAGATACGGCACGTATGTTTTTGTTGCCGAGGTGTTTTTCAACGTTCCGTCTGACCACCCTGTTTTTGAAGGTATAGTCAAGCGCGACAAAGGACATTTTTGTCGTATGTGTGGCGCGTGTGAAAGAGCCTGTCCCACAAATGCTCTTTGCGATAAAACAAAATGCGTTTCGTTTATCAACCAAAAGAAGAAGCTTGATGACTTAGATGAGGAAACAATAGTTGGCTCGGGCTTGGTGTGGGGCTGCGACGTATGTCAGACAGTGTGCCCTGCCAACAAAAATGCCGAGGAGACAGAAATAGAGTTTTTTAGAAAAAACCGAACTCCCTATCTTACCATGGAATTAATTGATAAAATGACAGAGGATAACAGCTTTTCGCGACGTGCATATGCATGGAGGGGAGAGGCTGTTGTGAGGAGGAATATACAGCTGTGCCAAAAGAACAAAAATGCCCCTCAATAAAGGGAAGAAAAGTCCAGCGTGCCAAGTTGTTTTCCGACTTTTTAAAAGAGCTGTATCCCGATGCTCTTTGTGCACTGGAATATGAAGGTGACCCATACCGTCTTATCGTTATGGCGCGGTTGTCGGCACAGTGCACGGATAAACGTGTGAATGAGGTGTCAAAACCGTTATTTGAGCGATACCCTACAGTATATGATCTTGCAAGAGCGGAGCAAAAGGACGTGGAAGACATTATACGTCCTTGCGGACTGTTCAGAACAAAGGCAGAAAGTATTATAGCAATGTCGGTTGTACTGGTTGACAGATATGGCGGAAAAGTGCCCGATACATACGAGGATTTGATAGAGCTTCCCGGAGTCGGTATGAAGATAGCAAATCTTATGCTGGGCGACGTTTTCGGGCAGCCGAAAATTGTTCCGGACACTCACTGTATAAGAATAACACATAAGCTGGGTCTTGTTTCAAAGACCGACCCCGTTGTCTGTGAAAGGGAGCTGTCAAAGCTTATACCCCAAGAGGAGCAATCCGATTTCTGCCACAGAATAGTGCTTTTCGGACGAGAATACTGTAAAGCACCAACCCCGAAATGCGAAGCCTGTCCCTTGCGTGAAAAAAATATTTAGAACAGGTAATATTATGAAAAAATTATTGATAGTTGACGGAAACAGCATAATGAACAGAGCGTTTTACGGTGTCAGACCCTTGGTTACAAGAACAGGCATACACACCAACGCTGTGTACGGATACCTTAATATACTCAAAAAGCATCTTGATGCTATAAAGCCCGATTATGCCGCCGTTGCCTTTGACCTTAATGCGCCTACCTTCCGCCATAAAATGTATAATGAATACAAGGCAGGCAGACACGCTACTCCCGATGAATTGCTGTCTCAGATACCTATCATAAAGGAAGTTACAGCCTTACTTGGTATAAAAACAGTTTCCCTTGAAGGCTATGAGGCAGACGACATACTTGGTACGTTGTCAAAGGAATTTGACGGAGAAAGCTATATTGTTACGGGAGACCGTGACTCCTTTCAGTTGGTCTCCGATAAAACAACCGTAATACTTGCCTCAACAGGCGAGGACACGGTTTACACGCCAAAAGAAATTGAGGAAAAGTATTCTCTCCCGCCCAAAAAGCTAATAGACGTAAAAGCCCTTGCAGGCGATTCGTCGGACAATATTCCGGGTGTCCCCGGAATAGGTGAAAAAACAGCAATAAAGCTGATTTTAGAAGCAGGTAGCTTGGAGGGAATATACGAAAGTCTTGACAGCGGCTCGATTAAGCTGTCCGAGGGCGTAAAAACAAAGCTTTTGAACGGAAGAGAATCGGCAACGATGTCAAGAAAGCTGGCAGAGATATGTCTTACCGTACCTGACCTTCCCGACTGCGATACACTCGAAATATCAACGCAGGACACAAATGCACTGCGTGAGCTTTTTATAAAACTTGAATTTACAAAAATGATGTCGCGTTTCGGTCTTGACGAGCCTGTAAAAAAAGAACCTGACGGAATGCAACTCAGCTTTGATATGATAGAAGAGGAAAGTGCAGATATAAGAGATGTGACCGAGAGTGAATTTCTCGCGCTTCTTCCCTCTGACAATGTACCCCTTGACCTTATAGAGAATACGTTTTATTATGCCAAGGACGGTGTGATATATTCCTGTGCGCTCAGCTCAGCACTCATAAAGGCTTTGTCGTCCAGACGCTTGTGTCTGTTTGACTCTAAGGATTTTTGGTTGAAAACGGGAGAGCTTTTTGAAGAGCTTGACGAAAGCCTTGTAGCGTTTGATGTACAGCTTGCCTCCTACGTGGACAATCCCGACAGCAGAGGAGATTTTTCGAGGATAGTGATGACCTACCTGTCAAAAAGCGTTCCGCCTTCGGCAGAATCCTCTCCCGAGGTACGCGCTCCTCTTATTGCACCGCTTTTTGAAGAGCTGTCAAAAAGAATAGAAGAAGAAAAGCTGACGTATTTGTATTACGAGACCGAATTGCCTCTTTCCAGAGTTCTTGCAGGCATGGAAATGAGAGGATTTGCTGTTGATAAACAAGGAATAGAAGCCTACGGAGTACAGCTCAAAGAGCAGATGGACAGAGCAGAGGAAAGCATATGGGCGATATGCGGCGAGAAATTCAACCTTAATTCCCCAAAGCAATTAGGAGTTATTCTCTACGAAAAGCTGTCTCTTCCAATTATTAAGAAGAACAAAACAGGCTATGCAACCGATGCCGAGACTCTCGAAAAGCTCAGATTCCATTCGCCTGTTATAGATTATATTTTGGAATATCGCCGACTTTCAAAGCTTTACGGCACGTATATTGAAGGACTTATCAAGGTCACTCATTCGGATGGCAGAATAAGGACGAGCTTCAACCAGAAGCAGACACAGACCGGCAGATTGTCCTCTGCAGAGCCTAATTTACAGAATATTCCCGTGAGAACCGAGCAGGGAAGCCGTTTGAGAGAGTTTTTCACTGCGGGAGAATCGATGGTTCTAATAGATGCGGATTACTCACAGATTGAGCTGAGAGTGCTTGCGCATCTTTCACAGGACAAGAATCTTATTGATGCCTTTAATTCCGGTGCCGACATACATTCGGCTACTGCTTCACAGGTTTTCGGTGTTCCTCTTGACAAGGTAACTCACGAATTAAGAAGCAGAGCCAAGGCAGTTAATTTCGGTATAGTGTACGGTATGGGTGAATTTTCACTTGCCGGAGACCTTCATATTTCTATGAAGGAGGCTAAGGATTATATTACGGGTTACTTCAACACCTACCCGTACGTAAAGGAATATCTTGACAAGACTGTTGCCGATGCTGTTGAAAAGGGATACGTTACTACCCTTTGGGGCAGAAAACGCTATATTCCCGAGCTTACAGGCACAAAGAAGCAGCTTCGTGCTTTTGGCGAAAGGGTGGCAAAAAATTCACCCATTCAGGGCACTGCGGCAGACCTTATAAAGTTGGCTATGGTAAAAACAGACCGCAGATTGAAAGCAGAGGGCTTGAAAAGCAGGCTGATACTTCAAGTTCATGATGAGCTTATTATAGAAGCCCCTCAAAGCGAGGCAGAGTATGCAGCGAAATTACTCAAGGAAGAAATGGAGAGCGTTGCGGATATGCTGGTTAAGCTTTCTGTAGACGTTGGAATAGGTAAAAATTGGTTGGAAGCCAAGCAATAAGCGGAGAGCCTCCGCAGGCAAATCTCGCCTATCACAGCCTATGTAAGAAACCAAGCATAGCAAAACTAAAAAATGATGTAAAAACCTTTGGTTTTTACATCATTTTTTATATACTAGGAAATTACATTAAATCAACCTCGCCGTTTGGCTTTGATTGGGAATATATACTGGTTGCAATAGGCGAGCATTGCCAGCGGCTGCTAGCCGCTTTTTTAGTTATTTCAGTACTTTCACTGTTAAAAACACCCAGCAAGATCCAGAAAAATGCGGCGGCGGAGCAAGCCGAAAAGCTGAAGAACGTCTGTACACAGTAGGCAAAGATTCCTGCACCCAGGGCAGTTACAAGTATGTTGCTCTTTCCGTTTTTAAACCATTTTATTAGCACGGATAGTATCGCGACATAAGAAATTAAAGCAAATATTCCCTGGTGAAACAGAATGTTAAGATAATCATTGTGGGCAATGTCTATGTATCTTGTAATAGTTTTGTCACCAACCGTTTTTGTAAACGGCTCGATCCCTTCAAACAGCATTGTGTCGGGTCCCGAGCCAAGTAAAGGCTTTGTGTTTTTTATTACTTCCTTCCATATGTGAATTCTGCCTGAACCGAAATCACTGTCAAAATTGCCCCTCATAAGTGCTTGAAGCTCAAAAACAGCACCGTTGGTCAAAGGAAGAAAATATACTGTGAATACAGCTATTACCGCAATCAAAGCAAGGATTGTTATTACAGTCTTGCGTTTGTCTTTATATATGACGGTGGGCAAAACGAAGGCGGTTGCAATTAGTGCCGCAATTCCGGCAGATACCGACATAAACAGCGTACAAAAAAGCGTCATTACGGAAGCCGGCAGGGTCAGATATCTGTATTTTTTATAGCCAATTACCAAAACCGACAGTATTGGGCACGTAAGCGAGAAGAAGGCTGATGCAATATCCGCATTTCCTATGGTGGAAATAAAAGCACCATTGTATTTTTCAAGGGCAACGTAGTAGTTTTCTCCTTTTGGAAACAGCCACAGTGCGTTGTATCCCATAAGCTGAAGTATTACAACCAGGGATTCCAGTATCATAGCAATCGACAAAAACGGGACAAATAAGCTGTCTTTTTTCCAGTTTTGAGAAACACAAATAAAAACAAGAACGTATATACCGATTGTCAGCAGACCCTCATACCGTGATACTCCCACAAGAGTTTTCGGAAAGTATTTTGACGATAAAGCAGAAATTGCCGTTATTACAAGGTATACTGCCGCGGCTTTTTCCCAAAAACCCGACTCTTTAATTTTTATTTTGAATATGATTGATAACAGTACGTAGATAAGACTCAATGTCGTAAAAGCCACACACTTGGCACTGAAAATGGCAGTGTATCCCTTGAATCCGGTAAAAAACAGAAACAGAGAAAACATCACATACACGTATATCTGTGTTAATCTTTGTTGCTTCGTCATAATATTTTCTTGTTTTTCTTAACTACAAAATGAACGTACAGTATACACATCAGAGTAAAGATGGCGGCAATTAACGAAGTTACTTGTTGCGCATAAATTGATATGCCCAAAAAAGTATTTCCGTTTTTTTGTATGTTGGCTACCAGTACACTGACTGCAAGCGTTGAAAGAAAGCCAGATACTCCTGCCAAGGCTTGACAAAATGCCAGTGAGTCGGCACGCTTATCCGGTGTAACGTAGTCGAATATCATATTTGTAAGGGCACTGTTGATACCGCCCAGGGCTATTCCGTGGAGAAGGTTGTAGAGAATGAAGCAAATCAACCCTGTTTTCGGTGTAGCGAAGGCTACCGACACCCAGCAAGCCAGTGCAAAAACCAAACAGTATTCTATCATAACGGCAAAGGATTTGCGGTCGGCAAGTCTTCCCCAAAATTTAGATACCGCCATACGTGATATACTTCCGATTGTGGTAAGTATCATTGCAAGTGTTTGTGAGAAACCAAGCTCTCTTATTTGAAAGGTACCGTAAAACGAAACCGTTGAGTATGAAGCAACGTTCCATAGTACAAAAAGAACGGCAAGAGATACAACGCTTTTGTTTTTGAACATAGAAAGGATACTTGCCATTACCTTTCTGTTTGAATACGGCTGACTATGCTCAATGCAAGAACCCATTATAACTGTGTGTAATACCGTCAGTGTGAGTATAACACCGGCGCTTAGGATGAATGCACTGTTGAGGTTTCCGTTTGCCTCCATTGAGTCAATAACGCGTCCCATCACCAGCGAGAATACAATTCCCGATGCAAGAGAAATAATTTCCTTATTTGCCGTAAAGCTTCCTCTGATTTCGTCGTCTACAAGAGACATCAGCCAACTGGTTTTCTTTGGATGTGCAATGTTATAAAATAGGTATGCAGTTATAATGGATACTGTAAATATAGCCGTTTTTAAGTTGCTTTTCAACGGAATTACGGGAATTACGTAAAGCAACAAAAATAACAGCTGATTTATAACGCTGAGAGTGATGACAAAGCCTTTGACTCTTTTTCTTCTGAACAGCAGCGAAAACAGCTGAAAGAGGCATCCAAGTGATATTATTGATGATATGATTCCGGTAAGGCTGTCGGAAAAGCCGAGACTTGACGTAAGCCTGGCAAGAAACGTTGATCCAACCAGAATCGCTATCAGGTATTCCACGTCTGCTTGAACTATATACAAACGTCGGCCGGTAACGTAGGGTTTTGATGTTTTATCCATAAACGCTCCTTAAATGATGTATCAACATTATACTACAAAAAAAGCGGCTGTCAATGAGTGCTTTTGATTTTTGTGGGAGATGCACCAAAGGTCTTCGTGAATGTTCTGCAAAAGTAGTTATAATTATTGTACCCCAGGTATTCCGCAACGTAACAAAGGGGCATTTCTTCGTTTTTTATAAGATTTTGAGCAAGGTTCATTTTTTGCTCGTTTATATATTCGGTCACCGTTTTGCCGCACTCTTTTTTGAAGACGGTGGCAAGGTATTCCTTTGTAACACCCAACTCACGGCTTACGTCCGACAGGCTGATAGGCGACGTGATTTTTCGTCTGACGATTTCTTCAACCTTGGAAAAGAAACGTCCTTTTTCTTGGTATCCGTCCTTCAGCTCAAGCAGTATGTAGTTGAGCAGACAAAGACATTTTTCTGCTGTGGCTTCCTGTCGCTCGAACATATGTGCCGCAGGGTAAAGGTTAACAAGACTTTTTATTGTTGGAGTAATGACGTTTTTGGAAAAAATCGGAAAATTTAATTCATCCGAGTCAAAGTTGAAGCTTACGTATTCTACCGGCTCGTTAAGACTTTCCCTGGACTGAACGGTTCCGGGGGGTGCTATAATGGCATCTCCCGCCTCCAGTGTATACGAGACTTGGTTGACGGTGTAACGAAGCCTGCCCCACAGCACGAAGGTGAGATCTGTGTAGGGCAGAATACGTGTGTCTATTTTAAGCGAGTTTTTTACTCTGATGTGACAGAAATGATGGAGATTATTTATTTTCATATTAAAATAGTGCAAGTAAAATTAATATAGTTCATTGAAATAACAGGGTATACTTGCTATAATCATTATAGTACCAAATTAAAAAAAGTCAAGGAGAATATCATGAAAACATTATTCGTCGGGGATGTTTGCCCCAAAGCAGAGGAAGTACAGGCACTTTTCAAAGCCAAAGATATCAAAACACTGTTTTCGGATACAGTATCTCTTTTTGAAGGAAACGATATTAATTTTGTGAACCTTGAGTGTGCAATTACCGAAAGCACCAATGCTATTGAAAAATTCGGTCCCAATCTTAAGGCACCCTTTGAAACTGCCGAGGTATTGAAGAACGTTGGAGTTACTGTTTGTGGTATAAGTAACAACCATATTTTCGACTTTGGTATTGAGGGCTACAAAGATACCGAAAAAGCATTGAACAGTGCAGGTATTGATTTCACCGGTTTTGGTGAAAATTATGAGGATTCACGCAAAAACTACGTGGTTGAAAAGGACGGAGAAAAGGTATGTATCATTGCCGTTTGCGAGCATGAATATACTTATGCCCTTGACGACAGAATGGGAGCACGTCCCTTTGACTGCTATGATACTATAGCTGACGTAAGAGAAGCTAAGGCGAAATATGACAGAGTTATCGTAATATATCACGGAGGTAAAGAGCACTGTCCCTATCCGTCTCCCAGACTTGTAAAGCTTTACAGAGCACTTGCGGACAATGGCGCGGATATGATATTGGGTCAGCACAGCCATTGCATTTGCTCTTATGAAAAGTACGGCAATTCACACATCTTTTTCGGTCAGGGCAATTTCCATTTCGTATGGCCTAATATGAGCGAGGGCTGGAATTCATGCCTTGCAGTTAAGTATGATACTAAGACAAACGAAATAGAATTTGTTCCCGTTGTGACGGGTGAAAAGGGAATCTCTCTTGCCAAGGGCGAAGAAAAGGAAAAAATACTTAAGCGCTTTAATAAGCTTTGTGATGCAATGAAGGACGGAAGCTGGATACAGGGCTGGAGAGATTTTGCCTCAACAGTGAGTGTCAATTATACAAACGTTATTCGCAAGGCTTATACTGATTGTGAGGACTCGGAAATGTACACAAAGTGCTTTGGACATTATCTCGATTGCGAGGCACATACAGATATATGGCGCGAGTTGAATAAGACAGCAAACGAAACAAACGAAAAATAATAAAGCGGAGAATCTCCGCCGGGAATGCTCGGCTATTAAAACGTCGAGGTTGATTTAATACAAAAAAGTGCTTCGCATTTGCGAAGCACTTTTGAATTGAGCTTACTTTACCTTATCTTTAACCTTAGCAGCTTTACCTACACGGTCACGAAGATAATAAAGCTTTGCACGGCGAACCTTACCTTCACGGATAACGTCAACCGCAACAACGTTAGGCGAATGAAGAGGGAATGTCTTTTCAACACCAACACCGTTAGAAATTCTTCTTACAGTGAATGTTTCGGAGATACCGCCGTTCTTCTTGGCGATTACAGTACCGTCAAAGTACTGAATTCTCTCTCTTGCACCTTCCTTGATTCTGTTGTGAACACGAACTGTGTCACCAATGTTGAACTTAGGTGCTTCTGCCTTGATCTGCTCGTTTGTGAAAGCCTTAATAAGATCCATTTGAGGCTCCTCCTTCCATTATTTGGAAAGTAAAGGAATGTTCATGCCGAGTCCAGTAGAGGACCATTCCCATAAATCCATAGTTAGCGAGGTGTATTATAGCACACCTTTTTAAAAAAAGCAACCCCTTTTTTGAATTTTTCGTATAAATTTGCTTTATATATTGCTTTTCTCACAAAAATATGTTATAATTCTCCTTGCTTTCATATTCGCGGGTATGGCGGAATTGGCAGACGCGCCAGACTTAGGATCTGGTGTCCAAGACATGCAGGTTCGACCCCTGTTACCCGCACCAAACAAAAAAAGACCCCGATGGGTCTTTTTTGTTTTATAGGAAAATTTCTCGGAAACTGCCTCGCCGTTTTACTATGCATAGATCAAGACAGGCGGGAATTGTCAGCGATGGCTCATCTGTTTATTTGATTAAGCGAAACATTACCGCTTCGTGAGCAAGAATTTTAAATCTGATTTCTGTTATATTTCCGTTTTTGTCACGTACTGATACAAAACTTCGGTCCGATAAAGCTTCTTTGATTGGAAAATTAATTCTGACAACCGCTTCTCGCTCGGTTATATTTCGATTGTCATAGGCTGAATAGTCGATTGCAAGAAGCTGTGTATTGCCTTTCTCGCTTTCAAAAAGGGTGATTCCAACGTTTTCGCCCAGTATAAGAGGAGAAGAAAGCTTTATCATCTCTTCCTTCAAGGTCCGTCTTAAAAGCTCACTTACGTTGTTTTTGGTTTTTCCTTCACGCCCCTCAAAGCACTCATAACCTAATTTTGAAACAGGGGCATTAATTAACAGAGTACCCTTGTTTCTAAGAAGTACGGGAGTTCCGTTTTCTGATGCCATAACAGTCTGTGCACCGTCAGCATCATATTTAAACTCGGCTTCATTTGGAAAAATAAGTTCGTTTCCTTTGGCAGTACAAAGCTCGGTGATACGCTCTTTGCGATTGTTTTCTCTAACACCGAATATATCCTCAAGACCGCATACGTCGCTTACAGCAATAAGCGATACACCGCACTCATATAAGCGTCTGATTTCGCTGACGGTTTCTTTACTTGCGTATTTAAGAGTGGGGATTACAAGTACGTCGCATTCGTTTTCGTTAAGGCTTGAAAGCGTTTCACTCTTTATTGCAAACGGGGAGTTGAGTCCCGATTCCCTTACGCAGTCGAAGACGTAGCCGTGGCCTTCTTCGCTTACGTTTGAAAAAACAGTATATCCGTGAAGTGTGAGATTTTCGGCACTGAAAAAGTCTTCTTCGTCAAAGTACTCCGTTATCATTGCCATAGTGCGCAACGGTCTGCAAGGCTTATTGTCAATGACAGTTTTCCAATCACGTGTGAGTCTGTCCGCCATTTCGGGCTCGTGGTCTCTTCTGTGAAAACCGTAGGATGACCAATAACGGTAACCGTCCTTGGTTCTGTGAGGTGTATTAAACACGTATTCAAAAGCGTGAGTGCTGTTAAAATACAGCGGGGTATCGTATTTGCCCATAGGGGCATATGCAAATTTTACACCACCGTCAATACACCCTCCGTCGCTTCCGCTGTATTGCTCGGGGTATATAACCAAATCAGGACAGTGAAGCAAAAAAGTCATAGCGGCAAAAGCACCGCGATAGGTTGGATAAGCACAGGGAGAGGGGTAGTCCTCAAAAACGGCAAAGCCGGTAAAAATATCTTTTGCCAGGCTGTCATCGGGATCGTATCCAAAAGCTCTTGCGCTGTGATAGGAAACCGTGCCTGTAACGTATTGGAAGAACGGTCCGTAAAAGGCTCTTTTAAACTTAGGGTTGATTTTTTTAAGGTCTTTGTTTTGCTTTCGTATCATTTCCAGAAGTCTGCCGTTGATGAAATCAAACCATTCCTTGTGGCAGGTCTCAAGCAAATTCCCAAGCTCTTCATAGGTAAATTGGTGTTCGGACACACTTTGAGGCTTATATATTAACTTTTTGGCAACGTTAGGATTTTTTTCAAGGAAGTCGTGAAGAATATCCCTGAAGGCCTGTCTTTGATAGGCATGGATCAGATACGTTGCTATACGGGGATTGAAGCCGTTTTCCAGATAGGTATATAAATAATCCGAATGCTCAACGGTTTCCGCGTTGTTTTCAAGACTCCAATCGAGGCAAACTCTGTTGTTAAGCCAGGCATACCACTCTCTGCCGAAAATGGGCATAAGCTCCCATATTTTTTGCTTTTTGGCTTCTATGGGTGTATTTGTGACGCAGGATATAAAGTGAATTTCGTCGCATGAGGGCTTAGGGTTCCACAAATCGAAGGTGTTGCTCATAAGCCATTTTTGCTCATTTGGCATAGAGAAGGTAAATGGTAAGCCACTTGCTCTTGCAGGCGATACGTGTGCGTCCTTGTCAAATACCTCAAACACCTTGTTATAGATTTTATATACACTGTCTCCGTAATAGACCGTGAAAACAATGCGGTATACACCAAGACGGAGCGGAGAGTTTTGTACCTTTACTAAAAGCTGACGGTATCCAAACTTCCAATCCTCCACTGTGGTTTCGGGGGTTAGCTTTGACAGACACTCACTGTCATACACATCACGTATTTCTGCTTCTATCTTGAAATTTTCAAGAGGCAGAGTGCTCCTCAGGGACATTGTGAGTGAGATGGGTTCATCTATATGAAAATAATGATTGACAGCCAGATGACGGAGTACGTCCTTGCGGCGATAGGTGTCTTCGGGGATTAAGGTAGTGGCATATTTATTTGCGGGTGAATAAAGCTCAAAAACACTTTCTGAAAGCTCTTCGCCTTCATACAGAATTGAGCCGTTTTTATCAAATATAAATTCACTGGGTCCGCCCGATTGTGCCAGATAACCGATACAACGCATTTCTTCGTATCCGAAGGAAATGGCAGTGTCTTTGTTAATATCGCTTTCTTCTATGGGGAAGATTGCACAGATTGGAAGGTCTGGATTCTTAAAAAAATCCTTTAAGCAATCCCAACAAACGTTGGGGTCGCAGATTATTCTTGTTCCGTGATAAAGCTTGAACCGTTTTTTGCTCGTACCGTTTCTTATAGCAACGAAAGGAGAGGCGATGCGGTCTTGCTCTGCCATATATTGTCCGGGTCTGTCCTGACGGTTTAAAGCTCTTGTTGCAGTACCGCCGCTTAGCTGCGCTAACAGATAGCATTGAGAGCCAAGCTTTTCTGCTTTGTACGTGAGTTCATAAGGAATATCTCCACCGTCAATCAAAGGGATTTTTACCTTCTTCTCGGGAAGAATTGTTTTTACGTCGAGTTCATCCTGTGAGGAAAGTGAAATTTCCTTGATTATCCATTCACCTACAAAATTCTTTCGTTCAAATGCAAGATTACCTTGTACAGGCACAATATCAAACGAAAAATCACGCCCGTGAACGTTTCCTTTCAGGATGTTTTTGTCAACGTTGACAGAAAGATTTATATTTTCATTTTCCTTTATGTGAAAGTCACGAAATTCTATGCTCTTGCCGATTTGTGTAATCTGCATTCGATCTACCTTGACAAGCGTTACTTCAAAAGCCCCATTCAAGTTATATACAAAACGGATGCCGTCACCGCAACGGTTACGGACATCGTAGCCAAAAAAAACATACGTACAGGGGTTGAACTGGCTTAAATAGGTGTAGCTGAACGTCAAGTCTAAAGAAAAAGTTTTTAATAGAGGTGTTTTTAGAATCCATCGGTTACCGATAGATTTAAGCACAAAACCACGCTCATCGGCAGAAGCATGAAGATTTTGTATGGCAGAATGCTTTTCGCTAAAGAGTGTGTGCGGAATAAAATTATCATCGTATAGCTTGAAGTTTTCTTTTAATAGGTACATAAAAATTCCTCCTGTCTGCAGAACTATTGTACCATTTGTCCTTTAAGAGATACATAGAAAAATCCCCTCTTGTACATGGAAAAAAACCTTTTGTTTACAGTTTTACACAAGTGCAGCCATTTGAAATGGCTGCACTGTAGATTTATTCTGCGTGAACGTATTTGTTTTTGTCCTCGGGGGTGAGCTTGCGTATTACACGGCAAGGATTTCCCGCGGCGAGCACACCCTCGGGTATATCCCTTATAACTACACTGCCGGCACCAATGACACTGTTTTTGCCGATCGTTACACCTCCGATAATGGTGGTGCTTCCGCCTATCCATACGTTGTCGCCGATGGTTACGGGAAAGGCATATTCCAGACCTGCGATACGCTCTTCTGTATCAAGCGGGTGTCCTGCTGCATATATTCCTACGTTTGGAGCTATCCACACGTTGTCGCCGATTCTGACGTAGTTTCCGTCAAGAACGATGAAATTATAGTTTGCAAAGAAATTGTCGCCCACCTCAATGTGATATCCGTAATCGCATTTAAAGGGAGGAAGGATGTTTACGTTCTTACCGACCTTACCAAGAATTCCTTTTAGAAATTCGGCTCTTTCTTCTACCTGTGACGGCTTGAATTTATTGTAATCGTCTACCATATCCTGAATTTTAAAACGGTGTTCTACAAGCTCTCCGGACGGAAGATAGAGATAGCCTGCCTCCATTTTTTCTTTTTCTGTCATACAATCAACTCCTTTTCTTCATTTTATAATATAAAATATCATTTGTCAACTTGAAAAAAACAAAAGGATATGCTATACTGAAAAAAACGAAAAAGGAGAAAAAATATGCTTAATTGGCTTAATGATGCTGTGGTATACGAGATATATCCTCAGTCTTTTTACGATACAAATTCGGACGGAATAGGTGATTTAAGAGGAATTATAGAAAAGCTGGACTATATACAGTCCTGCGGCTTTAACGTAATCTGGATGAACCCTATCAACGAAAGTACATATTATGATGCAGGGTACGACGTTGTGGATTTTTATTCGGTTGCAAAGCGTTACGGCACCAACGAGGACTACCGTGAGCTTTGTCAAAAGGCGCACGAAAGAGGGATGAAGGTTATATTCGACCTTGTGGCAGGACACACCTCTGTGGGGCATCCTTGGTTTAAAGAGTCCTGCAAGGCTGAGAAAAACGAATATACGAACAGATATATATGGGCAGACCATACCTTTGAAAACACCGAAGGTATTGCGGGCTATGCCGAGCGTGACGCAAACTACGTGACAAATTTCTTCTGGTGTCAGCCTGCACTCAACTACGGATATGCTCATCCGGACCCTTCAAAGCCTTGGCAGCTTCCCGTAGACCACCCCGACTGTATTGCTACCAAAAACGAGCTGATCAAAATAATTGACTTTTGGACAGATCTTGGAACGGATGCTTTCAGAGTTGATATGGCGGCTTCTCTTATCAAGGGAGATACCGATGGAAGCTATATGAAGGCTTTTTGGCATGAGGTGCGTGAGCATATGGAAAAGCGTGCCCCCGGTACTCTTCTCATTGCCGAATGGGGCTTTCCTGATAAGGCAATAGATTCCGGCTTCCACCTTGACTTCTATCTTCACAGCGGTCAGCCCGCCTACACCTCGCTTTTCAGAGCCGAAGAGGGCAGAAATACAACTATGCTTTTCCCCGGACACAGCTATTTTAACCTTGACGGCAAGGGTAACGTAAATACATACCTGGACGTTATTGAAAAGGACCTTGCTTCAACAAGAGGAAAAGGCTACATTGGTCACATTACAGGCAACCACGATATTCCGAGACTTGCTTACAGAAGAACTAAAGAGGAATTGAAGTGTGCGCTTACCTTCCTTTTCACAATGCCCGGAGTCCCCTTTGTTTATTACGGCGACGAAATAGGAATGGACTATATTGAAGGTCTGACATCCAAAGAAGGCTCGTATACACGTACAGGCTCTCGAACACCTATGCAGTGGGACGACACTAAAAACCATGGCTTTTCCCCTAGCGACAGCCCATACCTTCCTGTAGATGCAAGAGAGGGTGCACCTACCGTTGAAAACGAGAAGGATGACCCCGACTCAATTTTGAACTACGTAAAATCGCTTACAGCGTATCACAGAGCTAATTCCGCCCTTTATGCCGAGGCTGATTTTGAGGTCAAGCTTGCAGGCTATCCCTTTGCATTTACCAGACGCGACGGAGAAAAGGCTGTTTTTGTAGCCATAAATCCTTCCTCACGCACGTTTGAAATAGACGTGCCGCAAATTAAGAAAACGGTATTTTCACAAAACGTTCAGTTTAACGGCAATACCTTGAAGATGAACGGCGCGTCATTTGTAGTGGCAGAAATATAACGGCGACCACAACATCTTGTATTGATGTTTTGTGACTGATACAATATCCGCCATTTCAGAAAGCTCCGAAAAAGTTTTAGCAATATGCCCAAAATCATAGAATAAAATCCCCTCGAAAACAAGCAATGTACACAAACGATATACGAAAAAACGTAATTCTTGTACGAGTTATAGTAATTTAATCAAAAAAATCGGTCGTTTTTTAAAGAAAAGTGCGAAAGCTTGAATTTGATTTATCTTAGATTTTATGGTAAAATGCATATGCTCGGCGAAGAGCGGAAACTTTTTGAAAGGGGTGTTACCGATGGGACAGGATAAAATTGAAGAGTCATCAGTCGAAGTTTTGACAGATATTAGTCGGGGCACCGTTGTCTGTCCTGTAAAAAGGAGACAAACCTTTGCAAAGCTCTACAAGGAGTTCAGACAGTCAGGTCTTTCAAAGCTTGATTCGGCATTTAACGCGATTTATATTTGTCAGACAAACAAGTTTTGCTCAAGAACGGTTGACGTAAACAACGTAGGCGAAGGCTTCTTTGCGCATCCTGTGGGATGGTTCAAGGAGAAGGAAGAAAGAGTAAGACGCGCAACTCGCACGAAAACGCTCAGATTTCTTGAGCTGGCAGCCAAGGTTATGTCAAGATTTTCAAGAAGCGTTGAGCCTGTAAAGGTTCGTTCGGGCTTCTTCTTTGACAACAGTGCTGTAACGTTGAAGAATATAAGAAAAACACTTAAAAAGGCTGTTCCCGCTTGTGTTGCGGTAGCTTGCTCTGTACTTCTTTTTGCAGCCGTTTATGCTGATTCCGAAAAGAACACCGTTATTGAGTTTTCCATAAACGGAGTCGCTGCAGGAGAGGTTGCTTCTGTTGATACGGTTGACGAAGCACTTGAACGTGTGACCTCGGGCATATCGTTGATAACAGGAAAGGCGTTTTCTTTCCCTTACGAAATTTCCTATTCAATCAAGAATACAGGAAAATCCAAGTGTCTTGATATAAACGGCGTATGTGACGTGTTGTATTCATATACCGATGACTATACAGCCGAAGGCTACGGTCTTTACATTGATTCCGAGCTTATTGCCGTATTGGATAACCGCGATGACATCCTCGAGGTTTTGGAAACTGTTAAGAGTGAGCATATGAAGCTCACAGGCGAGGACGAGGATATTGCAAACAAGATAGAGATAAAGTATCAGGAATATTCTCCCGATATTTTAACGACAAAGGAAGATCTTCTCTCTAAATTCTCAATTGAGGATGTACAGGCAGAAGAGATAGCACCGCACAGAGCACTTCTTTCCGAGCCGACGTCATTGACAACCCTTTCTCTCGAAGCGGCAACTCCCGAGTTCAGAGAAATGATGGAATCAGCTATGACGGGTAGTTCAAGAGATGCTATAGTGTTGGACTTTGCAGTATACTACGAGGAAACCGCAAGAGAATCCGTTCCTTATGAAACTACGTACATATTGGATGATTCCTATTATGAGGGTCAGGAGATAGTACGTGTTGCAGGCAGAAACGGAACAGCAGATAACACCTACAAGGTTAAGTACGTAGAGGGCGAAGAAGCCGGACGCGTGCTTGTAGAACAGAATATAATAAGAGAGCCTCGCACCTGTATTATAATATCGGGAACGAGAGCTGTCCCCGAAAGAATGTCACCCAAGGAGCACGGCGGTAAGTATATGATAAACCCTGTTCCTGCGGCATCCGTTTCCAGCCGTTTCGGTTGGCGTGTTCTCAGAGGAAGAAGCGATTTCCACGAAGGTCTTGACCTTGCGGCATGGAAGGGCACATCCATATATGCAGCAGCTTCCGGTGAGGTAATCTATGCAGGATACAGCCAGTCGTACGGAAATCACATAAAGATTCGTCACGAGGACGGATTGGTTACACTTTATGCTCACTGCTCAGAATTGCTTGTTGAGACGGGAGATACAGTATCTCAGGCAGACAAAATAGGTCTTGTTGGTTCTACAGGTAATTCAACAGGTTATCACTGTCACTTCGAGGTATACGAAGACGGTGAAAGAGTTAACCCCGAGAAATACATTTATTCAATCGACTGATAATAAAAAATTATGGCAAGGAGTTCCTTGCCATAATTTTTTTATATGCTAGGAAATTGCATTAAATCAACCTCGCCGTTTCACTTTTTTGAACATATTCAAAGCTCGGGATAGGCGAGAATTGCTAGCGGCTGCTAGCCGCTTTTTGCTTGAAAACGTAGAACAGCAGACAAACCAAAGCATCCGATACCCACGCACAAACCCATCCGATATACATTCCTATCATTCCCATAGAAGGAATAAGAGCAAGTGACACGAAAATTCTGGTAACAGAACCGCACAGAGTGGACACCATAAGAGGAGCTTTTTCTCCCAGTCCTCTGAAATATGAGTGAAACAAATTGGCAAAGACGTTTATCAAAATAAACGGAAGGAATTTTGACATAAACGTCACAGCGTATTCCACGGACAAAGGATCGGCATTGCTGTCAAAGAATAAGCTTGATATAAACCGAGGGAAAATTGCACACGTGAGAACAAAAGGAAGAGCAAAAGCCAGGGCTTGAACGGCACCTACTTTGATACCTTTTTTCAACAGGTGGTATTTTCCTGCGCCGCATGCCTGAGACGTGTAGTTTGATAAGGTTTTGGAAGAATTCTGATATACTGATGCATTTATGTCATATGCCTTATGAGCTACGGTATATGCCGCAGTTGCCGTGGCGCCCATTCCGTTTATCATAGGTGATATTATCATACCTGCGGCGTACATTGTCATTTGCTGGAACATATTTGGAAGAGCATATCTTGTGGAACAAATAAGACCGTTGGAATCAAATGAAACCTTTTCCTTCAGCACGCCCATTTCGGTAAAGCACTTTTTAAATTTGAATACGTAGCATATACATACTACAATTGCGGCAATTACCGAAGACAGCGCCAAACCGAGCACACCCCAATCCAGAACTATTACGGCAAGCAGATTTCCCGATACGTTGAGCGCAGCAGAAAGAACAGACATAACAAACGGAAAAGAGCCAATGCCCAAAGCGTTTGTAAGAAATACACCATACGACGTCAGGATAATGAATATGAAGCCCGCCATGTAGCAAACGAAATATTTAACGGTTTCCAACTGATACTCAATATTAAACAGAGAAAAAATAGGCTTTCTGAAAATAATCAGCAGTGCCGATACACTGACAATTACACAGAACACTACAATAATGCACGAATATATTACACTTTTTATTCTCTTGTATTCGCCTGCCCCGAAAAGCCTTGCGACGTATACGGAAAAACCAACGCCAAAGCCCCAGAACATTGACGAAATAAAGGTAATAAGGGGCGAGGTGGCGCCTATTGCGGCAAGAGCCGAATCTCCTATGAACTTGCCTGCTATAACTGTATCGATAGTAGAATATGCCTGGGACAGCATTCCCGACAGTACCATTGGTATGGCAAACAGTATAAAATTTTTGTATATGTTTCCGGATGTTAGATCTTTCATTTTATCTCCGCTTGACAAAAATTATTTTTTCAATTATATTATAATAGTAATTATAAATTTTGCAATATGTGGAGATATTTTTTATAAATTCTCAACATTTATCACGGAGGCAATATGTACCAAAGCGAAAGACTTGAACGTATACTGGATATATTAAGAAAGAACGGATACACCACGGTGAAGTATCTTACCGAAGAGCTGCATTACAGCAACGCAACAATAAGCAGAGACCTTGCTTTGCTTGAGGCAAGAAAGCTTGTGAAGCGCAGCTACGGCGGAGTTGAGCTGGAGGAAAAACACAGCACTCCTTTGGTGTTTCGTTATCATAAGATGAAATCGTCAAAAATGAAGGTTGCCAAGAGAGCGGCGGAGCTTATCGAGGACGGAGACACTCTGTTTATCGACGCTTCCACTACTACGCAGTACATAGGTCATTATCTGGAAGGAAAGAAGGATATAACCGTAATTACAAACAATATGGCATTGGCAATATATCTGGGTGATTTGGGAATAAAAGTCATTTGTCTTGGCGGAACAATAGTGGAGGCTCCCTCTATGCTGTCGGGCGTGCAGACGGTGGAATGTGCAAAAAAGCTCCACGCCGATAAGATGTTTTTTTCCACCGGCGGATTGAGCGATACAGGTGCCATAATTTCTTCCGATACCTACTATCTTATGCATCTGACAATGATGGAAAACACCGAGAGGGTCTATTATTTGCTTGATAAGGAGAAGCTTCACGGAAAAGGAAGTCTTTCACTTTGCGACTTATCTCAGGTGAACGGAGTCATTGCAGATTTTGATTTGAAATCAAAATTAAAAAAAGAATACAATAATACAGAATTTATATTGGCTAAATAGTTGATTTTTTTCTGTTTTTATTGTATAATATTATGTAATTAAAAATTAAGGAGATAAAAACATGTTAGTATCGGCAAAGGAAATGCTCAATAAAGCAAAAGCAGGTCACTATGCAGTAGGTCAGTTCAATATCAACAACCTTGAATGGACAAAGGCTATCCTTCTCACAGCAGAGGAGATGAAGTCGCCTGTTATTCTTGGTGTATCAGAGGGCGCAGGCAAGTATATGTGCGGCTTCAATACAGTTGTTGCTATGGTAAAGGGAATGATAGAAACACTTAATATCACTGTTCCCGTTGCTGTTCATCTTGACCACGGCTCATACGAGGCGGCTTACAAGTGCATTGAGGCAGGCTTCTCTTCCGTAATGTTCGACGGTTCACACTATCCCATCGAGGAGAACATCGCAAAGACAAAGGAACTTGTTGAGGTTTGTAACAAGCTTGGTCTCTCTCTTGAGGCAGAGGTTGGCGCAATCGGCGGCGAGGAAGACGGTGTTGTAGGCGGCGGTGAGGTTGCTGACCCCGAAGAATGTAAGATGATTGCAGATCTTGGCGTTACAATGCTTGCGGCAGGTATCGGTAATATCCATGGTAAGTATCCTGCAAACTGGGCAGGTCTCAGCTTTGACACTCTTGAAGCTATAAACAATAAGGTTGGTGCAATGCCTCTCGTTCTTCACGGCGGTACAGGTATTCCTGCAGAAATGATAAAGAAGGCTATTGACCTGGGAGTTTCAAAGATCAACGTTAATACAGAGTGCCAGCTCGCATTTGCCGAGGCAACAAGAAAATATATCGAAGCAGGCAAGGACCTTGAAGGCAAGGGCTTTGACCCCAGAAAGCTTCTCGCCCCCGGCGTAGAGGCAATAAAGGAAACAGTTCGCGAAAAGATAACACTTTTCGGTTCTGCAAACAAGGCATAAGCAATATATACGTAAACAAAAAGAGAGCGTTCGCTCTCTTTTTTGTTTACCGGGAGATTAATTAAACGGGCATAATCATCAATTTTTGAAGCTTTTCCCAATATTCTGCGGCAAAGGCTTGCTCACCGTTTATCATAATATTAAAGTTCATGGTTGCAAGCTCACGGTGTGCCTCACAGCTTATTAAATTCTTTGAACGGTGAATACGGTCCTTTCCTTCTTCGGTAAAGGGATTATCGGGATAATACGTATCCATATGAGGGCACCAACCCTTGTAATAATTGAGGAGCGCTCTTTCGTCCTTGATAATTTCTGCAAGTCGGTGGAGATACTCCAGCATTTTCTGTTTTTCTTCACCTTCAAACACACGTATTCTTGAAACGTGCTCTTCTGCTCTGTACGGAATCAGCTCATATTTTATACCGCTGCCTTTTGTTATATCAAGCATTACTATGTAGCCGTAAAACCAAGGGTCGTCCTGAGGAGCTGCCTTTGCATCAAAGAAGAAATTGCCCATACTGTAAATAATAGGTTTGCCGTTATAGTATTCAGCAGGCTGAGGACAGTGAGTATGACCTGCAATGACAGCATCGGCACCGAAATCACAAAAAAGGCGGTATCTCTCCACAGCACCGGGCGACGGAAGGGGGTTTTGCTCGTTACCTCCGTGAAATGCAACTATAACAAGATCTGCAATTTCCTTTTCGTGCTTTATGGCATTGAACATTTTTCCCATACGCAGACCTGCCGCACCGCATTTTTCGTATTCTGCAATACCGAATTCATTTTCGCAGGCAGAAATAACGGCAACCTTGACGCCGTTCTTTTCGAAGTACATCGCTTCATAAGCGTTGTCAAGATTGGTTCCTGCGCCGCTGTGCTTAATACCGTGCTCGTCAAGAAGCTTTATTGTGTCTATTACAGGTTGTTCGCCGTAGTCGCCCATATGATTGTTGGCAAGAGTTACACCGTCAATTTTGCCCGCCTCAAGGAAACAAATGCAGGAGGAAGGCGAGATAAGATTGGGTCCGCTCTTTTTTATCGGCTCAAAATCACCGTCGGCAAGGGGACATTCAAGATTTACAATTCTGAAATCCGCCCGGTCGAAATAGGGAGAAACACCTTCAAGGACCTTAATCGAGTCCTTGTATGTAATATTTTCCTGTAATCTGAAATTAACGTCACCTGTAAAAATAATTTTCATAAAAATACCTCTTTAATACGTTTTGTAATCGCTTACATATATGGTAACACATTGTTTTTGACAAGTCAATATAAAATTTTGAAAAATATTGATTTTGAGACATTTTTAGTATATAATAGGTGTATAAACAACGGAGAACAAAATGGATAAAAACTCACTTATAGCTCATTACGCCGAAAGCGGCGACGAAAAAACCGTACTGTCTCATTTTCTTGACCTTGCCGAGCGAAGCTGGTCTCGCTCTACGATTGAATCGGGCAACTTTGTGTCGGATTCCCTCAGGATGAGAGCATTTGAAATGCTGAATAAAGCAGGATACAAGAACTGCTTCTTCTTTGGAGGTTATGATAATGCGGAGCGTACCTGCCCTGTATTTTTTACCGACTATTGTCCGGAGGAAACAATAGCTTCCACACCTTCTCTTGCCCAAATAGTATTTATAAAGGCAGAGCTTGATAAATTCAATAAAAACGCCGAAATTTCACATCGTGACGTGCTGGGCTCACTTATGGGACTTGGCATTGAGCGTGATTCGGTTGGCGATATACTCGTTGATGCCAATGGAGCGGTTTTTGTCGTTAAGGAGGCTATTTCCGCATTTATAAAAGAAAGCCTGTGTAAAATAGGACGTTATCCCGTTAGCCTGACGGTCTATGAAAAGATTGAAATAGACAAAAAGGAAGACTTCGAAGAATGCTTTGATACCGTAGCGTCCCTAAGACTGGATGCAGTTGTTGCTTCTCTTTTTTCAACCTCACGGTCTATTGCTGTACAGGCAATAGAAGCAGGGCTGATAGCAGTGAACGGAAGCACGGCAAAGAAAACCGACGCCACTGTTTTGGAAGGTGACAAGATATCCTTTCGTTCAAAGGGAAGGGCACAGCTGGAAAAAATAGACGGAGTATCAAAAAAAGGCAGAACAAGAATACTTTACAAAAAATGGAAATAATTTTGGAGGATTAATATGGAAGCAACTACTTTGAAGGTAATACCCATGCCCAAAAAAGTGATTGGAGCAGATGCTGAAGGTAATTTTGAATACGTGCCGTTTAAAGCAAAAATAATGGCATCGCAGGAATGTCAGATGTGTGCTGATACCTTTGCTTATTTTATCAAAAAGATTCACGGAATAGAGCTCGAAAACGGTGAGGGTGGTATAACACTCGCGCTTGATAAGCTTATGAAAAAGGGCGAATATATATTAGAGGTTGATGACTGCATAAAAATCGTAGCCGGAGATTCAGACGGTATGAACTATGCTCTGGCAACTCTTGTTCAGATGGTAACGGACGAGTGCACTCTACCCAAGGTGACAATATCTGACTATCCCGATTGCGAATACCGTTCATTTATGCTGGACATCGCACGCCAGTGGCACGAGTTTGATATACTTCTCAAATACGTTGACCTTTGTTATTTGTACAAGGTAAAGTTTTTACATCTTCATTTTATAGATAACCAGAGCTATACTCTTCCCTCACGAGTTCTTCCAAAGCTTTCTACAGAGGGCAGACACTACACCTTTGAGCAGATAGCCCAGCTGAATAGCTACGCACTTGCAAGAGGTGTTGAAATAATTCCCGAAATGGAAACTCCCGGACATTCCAAGGCTGTTGTTGAAGCATACCCCGAGCTTTTTGCCTGTGAGATTATAGACGGCGCCGAGCCGCCTAAGTATGAATCGATTATGTGTGTTGGCAGAAAGGGAATAATGGATACCCTCAACACTCTTGTTGACGAGATAATTGAAATGTTCCCGAACTCACGTTATCTTCATATTGGTGGAGATGAGGCGACAATTGACCGTTGGAGCAAGTGCCCCCTTTGCCTTGGATATATGGAGGAGAATGGCATTGACGGTGTAAAGGCACTGTACACACACTTCATAAAGCTTATGACCAACCTTGTGCTTTCAAAGGGAATCACTCCTATAGTATGGGAGGGCTTCCCCAAGGAAGGAGCAGAACAGCTTTCCCGTGACATTCTCGTTGTGGCTTGGGAATCATATTATCATTTTGCAAACGAGCTTGTTGAGGAGGGCTTCAATATACTCAACGGTTCTTGGAAGCCTATGTATATCACTCCGTCGAATGGCTGGACTCCGGAGGAAATAATGGCATGGAGTATTTACGATTGGTATCATTTCTGGGTAAAATCCGAGGCGAGACTCAATCCTATCCATTTGCCAAAGACTCCGCAGGTAAAAGGCGGTATCTTCCTGTCTTGGGAATGCACCTTTGAGCAGGAGCAACCAAGGGTTAAGCGCAATCTTGCCGCATTGTCGGCACGTACCTGGAATACCAGACGGTACGAGGACGATAAGCTGTTTATGGGCAAACTCGAATACGTGCTTACGTTAGCAGATAAATTAATATAATGCACTGCTTTATTTAGGCATAACAGAAAAAAGCTAAGATATCTTTGAAGAAAAAGGTATCTTAGCTTAATTTTTTGTATACTTTCAACTTTGCTGCTTTATGATTCCTGTCTGTATTTGAACGGTGACGTTCCAAATTGCTTTTTAAAGGTTTTACAAAAGTAAGATGCTCCCGAAAATCCTACCTTTTGAGATATGTCTTCTACGGATAGGTTGGTACTTTTCAATAGCTCTGCCGAGCGCGTTATACGCTGAGCGTTTATGTATTCAACAACGGTACAGTTAAGAGCACGGCGAAAACGTTCATACAGTACGGTTTTTGAGCAATTTGCATTTTTGGCGATATCTTTTATGGAAATAGGACGCTCAAGATTTTTCATAATGTAATTTACTGCGCTGTCTAAAATCTTGTCATAGTCGGGCTTTAGCATATTTTCCAGCATAATGTGCTTTGCAAGTACGGTAGCAATGTTTAAAATGCTCTCTATTTTACCGCTGTCGAAAATAGGAATGTCAGCAAATCGCTCCCCCATAGCCTTTTTATCAAGCCCCAATTCTTCAACGTATTTTTCAACCGTCGAAAAATCGCTTGACGTCCGTATCTGTCCGAAAATAACGTAGCCCATAATATTGTCCTGATGCATTATAGGAACGGCTACGTCTGTCAATCCGGCATGACATACGTGCAGTTGATACGTCTTCGTTTCTTTGCATTTTCTCAATAGTTCACCGTCTGAGGCTATGCACCTACTGTTGCCCTTTTCAGTTTTGTGTATGCATTTGCAATATTCTATGTTTTCTCGATTTGTATTTCCGCTGACCGACATAAATTCTTCGGTGTAAAAATCCATATTGATTCCCGTTGCATTGTAAAAGTCCTTCAGCAGACGGTCTAGCTTGTCCGTGTCATAGTTTATCATTTTATCACCCACCGTATTCTATCATACAAAAACTATTATGTCAATAAATTCCGCAAATACGGAAGATAGTTGCAAAAACGCGGAAGTATGTGTCTTTCATTTTATTGAAAGGTTTGATAAAATAAAATCAGAAAATAATTATTATTAAAAGGAGTATGCAATTATGGGAAAACCTACTAATTTCAGATATAACACAGGAGTGGCTAAAGTGCCGTGGGCTGCTGTAGGTGAAAACTACAACGTTAACGACCTTATGGAGATTATTAAATTTCTTATGCAGGGCGAGGGCAAGGAATACGACGACGCCATTGCTGCCGTAAGAGCGCAGATTGAAAAGCTTGATGCAATATCAACACCTCCCGGAAAGCTTTCTCTTGACAAAAACGTTGAGGCGGCGGAAAAAGCCTGTGATAAATTCCTTGGCATTGACAGCTCTACCTTTGTGGCAAATGCAACGGCAGGCTTTGAAATAGCCTACAAGTATGCAAACCTTCAGCCCGACGACGAAGTAATAGTTCCTGCCATAACTTTTGTGGCAACAATGGCATATCCTCTTGCCGTTGGCGCAAAGCTTGTGTTTGCCGACGTTGACCCCAAGACAATAAATATGGACCCTGCAGACGTTGCAAGAAAGATAACACCCAAAACAAAAATGATAGTTCCCGTACACATTGGCGGTTATCCCGTTGATATGGATCCCATTATGGGGCTGGCAAAGAAGAACGACATTATCGTTCTCGAGGACGCCGCTCACGCCTTTGGTGCTATGTACAAGGGCAAAATGATAGGAACAATAGGTGACTTCGGCGGCTACAGCTTCCACGAGGTAAAGAACATCACCTCTTTGGGAGAGGGCGGTATACTTACAACAAGCATTCCCGGATTTGGCTCCGAGCTTAAGCGCGCAAGATTTCTCGGTATGGACTTCTCCTGTCCCATTAAGGATTGGCTTTATAACATTACACCTATTCAGGGCAAATATGCTCCCTTCGTGGCGGGTAACTCATCTACTACCGAGCTTCAGGGCTTGGGACTTTCGCTTCAGCTTGAAAGAATTGACAAGATAATAGCCGAGCGTGCCGCTGCAGCTAAGTATCTTACCGAAAGATTTGCTGAAAACGATGCCATTATCCCTCAGGACCTTGGTAATGACGATATCAAGCCTACCTTCCACCTTTATCTTCTTCAGATAGATCCCGCTAAGGCAGGTGGGGATATTCAGGTTCTCAAGAAGAAGCTGGCAGAGAGAAGCGTTACACAAATTGCACACTTCGGTCCTCTTTACAGATTTAAGATAGTACAGGATATGGGCTATGATTCAGACGAAATAGCAAAGACCTGTCCCAACTGCGAGGAAGTGTTCTACAAGAGATTTACACACCTTCCTCTCTATGGTCTTACAGAAGAACAGCTTAAGTATATGGCAGATTCCGTACTCGAAGCAGTTGCGGAAATGCAAGCAGGTAAATAAGGAGATAGATATGGCATACTATATGGAACAAATGACAGTTCGTGATATGGAGCTGGCATTAACGAAAACAAAAACCGTTATAATCCCCACGGGTGTGGTGGAGCAGCACGGATACCATCTGCCTCTTTCCACAGATATACACAATGCCATTGAGCCTCTTAAGATTGCAGGAGACAGACTTAACGCAGTTGTTGCCCCGGTGGTAAACTACTGTTTTTCGGGTGGCGAGCTGCTGGGTACGGTTAACGTCAGCCCCAACACGTTTGGACTTTATATTTCCGAAATATGCGCCGAGTTTGTTCGTATGGGTTTTGAAAATATTATAGTTTTCTTAGGTCATGCGGGAACAGACAACCTTTCGTCGCTGAAAAACAGCCTACAGATGCTTCTTCGCCGTGACCCTAAGATGCACGAAAAGGTTACTCTTTCGCTTGTAGAGGCTTGGAATCTTTCACCTACTTGGCTTGATGGCTTTAAAATGGAGCCCGAACACGATTTTCACGCCGGTCTGATGGAGACAAGTATGATGATGTATTGGGCGCCCGACCTTGTGCGTGATGAAATTGTGATGGACGATGAGTATACCGCAAGAATGATGAGAAGCGACCAGGACTGGTTTGAAAAGAGAGAAAAACGCCTTGATTCTCCGTTTATGATTGAAAAGGTTAGTCAGAAGGAGGAGATAAAGGTTGGTGTTATGGGATTCCCCGAGCAAGCTACCCGTGAAATCGGTGAAAAAATATGCAAAGAAATGGTTGACGGTATTGTTGAGTACGTTGACCGCCTTGAAGCTTTGAGGAAAGGATAAAACATTATGGAAAAACAGGCATTCTTTTTTATAGACGATACTGTTTGGGTGATGCGAGACCTGACCCGCCAGCGTCCAAAGTCTCTTTTTGACAACTCATTTATGAAGATGCTAAAAAAAGGACATGACGACTACGGTATGACAGTACAGCTCAATTTGTTTTACCGAACGGATTTTTTCTACGGCAACGATGAGTTTACCCTTGCGGATATGACGGATGCCTATAAGTTGGAATTTCAGGCTAACAAGGACTGGCTGAGACTTGCCTTCCACGCAAAGCAAGAATTTCCCGATTATCCGTACGTTAATGCCACTTACGAGGACGTTAAGGCAAATTATGAAGCTGTAGTCAATGAAATAAAGCGTTTTGCAGGCGAAGGCTCTGTTTCTGCTGCTATCTGTCCTCACTGGCTTCCTATCAGTAAGGCGGGCTGTCAGGCACTTGCTGATTGCGGTGTTAAATTTGTGACGCCAAGTGCAGGTGAAACTTCCGAGTATACAGGCGACGAAAGTGTTCTCCCTTACGGACACGCGGCAAGACTGCTGAACAATCGTCAGCCCGAGACTAAGCTGTTTACAAGAAGGACACGCGACCTTAGAATTACGTCCTCCATTTGTGCTTATAATCATATCACGGAATCACAGCGAGAGTCTATTATCGGTAAAAACGTGTCCATCCCCGACGAAAGTGGAGTTGCCTTCAAGATGTTCGGAGGAGGGCCCTGTCTCAACCTTAATACTGTTGAAACCATTGCCGAAACGCTTGCTAAGCTCAACGGCAACGAATTTATTGGTACGGCTACCCACGAGCAGTATTTTTACCCTGATTATTACAACTATCAACCTGACTATGCCGAAAAGTATTATTGTCTTGGCAAAATACTCAAGGAGTACGGGTACAGATTTATTACAGTAGACGAGATGAAATAAGGAGACTGTCATGAAAAAGATGTGGTCAATGCTTGTGCATTTGAATATGTGCTTTGCGAGCAATTACGACAAAGGAAACTGTTTGCATTGGGATGAAGAAGTATGGGATATGATACTCGACGGTGCCGTCGATTCAGGGTTAAATACCATAATTCTTGACATAAATAATGCTATTGAATTCGCTTCTCATCCCGAGATTGCCGTTCCTGATGCGTGGTCGAAGGCAAGAGTAAAAAAGGAGATCAATCGCTGTAAGGAGCTTGGAATAACACTTATACCGAAGCTTAATTTCTCTACAGCCCATTCTATGTGGCTTGGTGAATATTACCGAATGACTTCGACTCCTATATACTACAGAGTGTGCCGTGACCTGATAAACGAAGCTTATGAGATGTTTGAACAGCCTGAGTATATCCATATCGGCATGGACGAGGAATCCTTGAAATTTATTAAAAAACGCGATTACGTTGTGTGCCGACAGGGGGATTTGTACTGGCACGATTTAAGATTTTTGGTTGACTGTGTAAAGTCAACAGGTGCAATGCCTTGGATATGGTCGAGTCCTCTTTTTGATTTTCCGGAGGACTTTAAAAGGCACTTTGCACCCGATGAAATGCTCATTTCCCCATATCACTACAATGCCATACGCCGTGAGCACTGGACTCCGATAACTGCACGTCCCGAATACGAAACCTATTACAACGAGGGTGAATACGCATCAATGGGTATTAAATTTGTGGAAGAAGATCCATTCCTCGTAAAATTTATGGAGGTTGCCATACCCTTGATGAAGGAAGGGTATCTTTACGCACCAAGTGTATCCGTGTTCAACCGATGCCCACATAATACCTCTGACGTAATAGAATATTTCAGAGACAACGCACCCGACGAACAGATATACGGATACGTTACAGCGCCTTGGTTCAGCACCTTAAAAAAGAACGAGCATTATTTTAAGGAAAGCTTTGACCTAATAAAAGAGGCAAAACAAAAATTCTACAACTAGGCGGATATCATCCGTTAGCAATACTCGCCTATCTATACAACCAAATTATTGCAAAACGGCGAGATTTCATAAAATGCAATTTCATAGTATATAAACAAAATGAGACAACGTTACGTTGTCTCATTTTGTTTATATTACGCTATTTACGGGTAATGCGTCGAATTGTCATAAGGACCTCGGCAGCGTCCATACAGCATTGATTACCCCAGAAATGAGCCTGGTATCTGAGAGCATCTGACGACCTTGGATGAGGATACTCGCGCACCTCGCTAGTATAGGCTTCAAACGCGGATATTTTCTGTTCCAGTTCGTCGCTTATGTCTATCCACGTATCAGGGATGAAGTTTCTTGGATATCCCCACTCTGTACTGCTGACAGTGTAGAAGCAATAAAACTCTTTTATCCATTCGCTGTTGGGTCTAAAAGCCACGTTTGCAGCCTCAAAAAGAATTTTGTGATCTCTGTTTGCGTCGCTCATTGACTGACAGTAAATAATGTCGGGCTTAAATTCTTCGGATATTTTTTCCAAGGGGGTGATAATATCGCACAGTGTGAACGTATCAAGCTTCTGATCGGGAAAACTGAGATGATAGACTTTTTCAACTCCCATAATGTTGGCCGCTTCTGCCATTGCTGTTTTTTGACCTACGTCCTGAGCATATCTGAGACTTTCGCCCTCACACATAATTACACTTCTTACAGTGTCGCCGTTTTTTGTATGGCGGCAAACGATTCCGCCAATTCCAAGCAGTTCATCATCGGGATGTGCTGCCACAATTAATACTTTACTCATTTTCAAATACACCTTGTAGATTTAAATTTATTAAATTACTTCCACGATATTCGTTTCCGTTTTCATCGGAGATTTCAGTTATGATTACGGCACCGTCGGTAGTGCCAACTATTAATCCGCTGTCAATTTCCGAGAAGCCGTAAGCGTTGCTGTATATTTCTCCTGGATTTGTATCAATCTTGACGGGAAGCCAGATAGCCTTCCAAATGAGTAGCTTTTGACCGTTAAGATAGGTAAATGCTCCGGGGTATGGCTTTGTCAAAGCACGGATGAAGTCATATATTGCTTTTCCGCTTTGATTCCAATTAATCAAGCCGTCTTTGGGACGCCTGCGAGGCAGCAGCTCTTCGTCGGTTTCATTTTCAATATCGATACTGGGTCGGATATCTTTTTCAAGGTTGTCAATTAATTTCATAAGCATTACGCTGTTTGTGACTGCAACCTGATCGTAGAGCGTCTTGCAAGTGTCGTGTAACGTGATAGGGATTTCCATCTGGTCGATAATATCTCCTGCATCTACGTCCTTGCTCAACCACATCATTGTGTTACCTGTAACGGTTTCTCCGTGTATCAGCGCCCAGTTGATAGGTGCACTTCCACGATTGTGCGGAAGCAATGCCGCATGAGTGCCGATAGTTCCAATTGTGGGGATCTGTAACAATCTGTCGGGTAATATCTCACTCCAACCAAGCACAACCAGTAAATCCGGCTTTAACGATAGGATAATGTCGTATGACTCGTCGTTTTTTATTGTTTCGACCTCAAAGTAAGGAACGTTATATTGTTGACAATATTCCCTATACTTTCGGCTTCCGGCGCTTCTTTTTTCGAAGCTACTTTCTTGCAGAGTTATGAATCCAACTACGTTCTTTTTTGCAGCAAGTGCACTTTCGAATGCGAGTATACCTTCCTCGTGACAGCCAACCCAAGCTACACGAACTACTTTATTAGCCATATTTTTCTCCTGTATTGAATTTAACAATATAATTTTACTCTTTAATAACGTATTTGTCAATAAAATTCAGCTTATAATTTTCTAAAGTTCACCTAAACCTCAATTATTTTAACAAGTGACATCACAAATTTCAACAGAAGGGCAAAAAATCCGCCCGAATTTCTTGGGGCGGATAATTTTGCTCTATAAACCTAATTACTTCATTTCAGCGATAGCTGCCTGTGCTGCTGCAAGGCGAGCAATCGGAACTCTGAAGGGTGAGCATGATACGTAGTCAAGACCAATCTTGTGGCAGAACTCAACGGATGAGGGGTCACCACCGTGCTCGCCGCAGATACCGCAGTGAAGTGCGGGGTTAACGGGCTTACCGAGAGTGATTGTCATATCCATGAGCTTACCAACACCGTTCTGGTCGAGCTTAGCGAAGGGATCGTTCTCGTAGATCTTTGTATCGTAGTATGCGTTGAGGAACTTACCTGCGTCATCACGGCTGAAGCCGAATGTCATCTGAGTAAGGTCGTTTGTACCGAAGCAGAAGAAGTCAGCTTCCTTAGCGATCTCGTCTGCTGTGAGGCAAGCTCTGGGTATTTCGATCATTGTACCTACTTCGTATTCGATCTTAACACCTGCAGCTGCGATTTCAGCATCAGCTACTGCAACAACGATGTCCTTAACGAACTTGAATTCCTTAACTTCACCTGTAAGAGGAA
The DNA here is from genome assembly GCA_045531285.1 of Eubacteriales bacterium. GTDB lineage: Bacteria > Bacillota > Clostridia > Oscillospirales > SIG627 > RGIG6353. Next base: position 1,129 of record JAZSDT010000176.1, on the reverse strand, counting down.
TCATGATTTCGGGCTTAACTGTCCAGTCAGCGTGAGCCTTCTGTACGTTGATAGCCGCACGGATAACAGCCTTAGTCTGCATCTTAGCAATTTCAGGATATGTTACAGTAAGACGGCATCCTCTGTGACCCATCATGGGGTTGAACTCATGAAGAGAAGCGATGATGTTCTTGATGTCTGCAACTGTCTTGCCCTGAGACTTAGCAAGAGCTTCGATGTCCTTTTCTTCTGTGGGAACGAACTCATGAAGAGGAGGATCAAGGAATCTGATAGTAACAGGGTTACCCTCGAGAGCAACATAGAGCTCCTCGAAGTCCTTCTGCTGATAAGGAAGAATCTTTTCAAGAGCTGCTTCTCTTTCTTCAACTGTATCTGAACAGATCATTTCACGGAATGCAGCAATTCTCTCTGCCTCGAAGAACATATGCTCTGTACGGCAAAGACCGATACCCTCAGCACCAAGCTCACGAGCCTTCTTAGCATCTCTGGGTGTATCTGCGTTTGTTCTAACCTTGAGCTTTCTGTACTTGTCAGCCCAAGCCATGATTCTACCGAACTCACCTGCGATAGTAGCATCAACAGTGGGGATGATACCGTCATAGATGTTACCTGTAGAACCGTCTATTGAAATGTAATCGCCTTCGGTAAATGTCTTACCTGCAAGCTCGAACTTCTTGTTCTCTTCGTCCATCTTGATGTCGCCGCAACCTGATACACAGCAAGTACCCATACCACGAGCAACAACCGCTGCGTGAGATGTCATACCGCCACGAACAGTAAGGATACCCTGAGAAGCCTTCATACCTGTGATATCTTCAGGAGAAGTCTCAAGTCTTACAAGAACAACCTTTTCTCCTCTTGCCTTCCAAGCCTCTGCGTCTTCAGCTGTGAATACAACCTTACCGCAAGCAGCACCGGGAGAAGCACCAAGACCCTTACCGATAGGAGTAGCAGCCTTGAGAGCCTTAGCATCGAACTGAGGGTGAAGGAGTGTGTCAAGGTTTCTGGGATCGATCATTGCAACAGCCTGAGCTTCTGTCTTGTGGCCTTCGTCAACGAGGTCGCAAGCAATTTTAAGAGCAGCCTGAGCAGTTCTCTTACCGTTTCTTGTCTGGAGCATATAGAGCTG
>JAZSDT010000081.1:0-11952 GCA_045531285.1 Eubacteriales bacterium | reverse complement strand
GATCCGACTTTGAAGAGCGACGGCTCGTCGGGCTCTTCCCTGATATAGTCGCTTGACTTGTAGTAGGGGTCTATCATTATTTTTTTGATGTTCGGGTATGCTGCAAAGGTTCCTATGAATGAAACCAGAGCAACCGTCAGGAAGAAGGGGAGAAGTCCTCCCAAGGGAAGAAAGTACATATATATTACAACGTTCAGCGCTATTGTCAGCACTACCCCAAGAAGTCCCACAATATTTCTCTTTAAGCCCACAAGCGAAAAGATAAAGGAGTTTTTGAGTATCTTAAATACAGACAGCTTGAAGGTGACAAGGAGCTGATACATATAAAAATGCATCACTACCCATATGAGAGCTACGAATATGCTGAAGAAATAGAACATACTGAACATAAAGCTGATAGAGGCGTTTGTGTAGTAAAATACCAAAGAAAATATTACTGCGCCTGTGAAAAGAAGGTCAACTATTCCAAGCGTCAATGCCTGACGGAAGTTTTTCTTTATTGTTCTGAAGAAGTCAGCGGGCATATCCACGTATTCTTCTCTTGCGTGGTTACGCAGTACAAACGCCATACCTGTGTTTGCAAAGCCGAAGGTAAGCACGGCAATGGCGGTGAGCCAGAAAAGAACCTTTGCAATAGGTCCGTAGTATTCCATGGTGGTGTTTTTGCCAAGCACTCCCCAAAGTGCCGAAACGGCAGGGTCTTGGGAGAGCTTACTTACACCCGATATTATGGGGTACAGCGGGTCTGCCGGTGCTTGAAACGGAACGCTGAAATTTCCCGACAGTCCCACAAGTCCGAAGAACAGAGGGAAGTTCATTATTATCCACAGGAAATTTACCTTTGAAAGATCGAAAAACTTTCTTTTCAAAAGCTTGAAGAAACCGCCTATGGAATAATCCGTTTCACCTTTTTTTACACCCTTTCCGGGCTTGGAATAATCAAATAATTTAAAACCTTTTTTCATTTTTTGTCTCCTGGAAAAATTAAAGATCTTACCTTTTACAGTGAGAGCAGAAATACCTTTACAGCCGAGGACATACCAAGGAGTGCGGAAAAAATCAGAAATAAACCAATATAGCTTGCAACAAAGCGAATATTGAACATCTCCTTAAAGCCTTCGGCACGAAACAAAACTCCGTCAAACAGCTCTCTTTTATTATCTGTTTTTGTGTGGGTAAAAATTCTCAAGCCTGTGAGAGTGACAAAGGATGAGTATATGACCAGCAGATATGCGGTCAAGGCTGAGAAAAACACTTCGATTAAAATGAGATACATGGGGGCTTGGGCAATGCTTGCCGTTCTTGCCCCGAAAAGTGCACCGTAAACCGCAACGGCTGTAAATGAGCCTGCGGGTGCGTAAATCGTCGGTCCTGCCGTAAAAAGACAAAGTAAAAAGATAATCTCAAAGATAACGGCAAAACGCACGTTGCACAGAGCCTTGCCAAGCACGGTTACGGCTTGGGCAACGGTTGTGTCCCTTTGGCAGAGAATAAATCCCATGACCGAGGATATCAAAACGGTAACGAGAAATATAGCGAATACCGTCTTGTACGAGTTGAATTTTTTGAATTTTTTCATTGTTTTCCTCTCCCGAATATTACTTACTTAATAATATTCGGGAATGGAGAAGTTATAACAAACCTGCTTCAAGTCTTGCTTCGTTTATGGCGGCGTTTGCGGCAAGAGTTCTGATGTACTCACGCTCACGCTGTCCTCTTGCAAGATTGAGATAGGACGTTCTGACACCGTTTTTCGAGGCAACGCCTATATACACAGTTCCCACAGCCTTGCCCTCGTCCGTATCGGGTCCTGCCACTCCTGTGACAGAGACGGCTATATCGGCGCCCGACAGCTCATAGAGTCCTTTTGCCATTTCCGAGGCACACTCGGCGCTTATTGTACCGTATTGTTGGATAGTTTCCTTCTTTACTCCGGTGAGCTTCATTTTTGCTTCGTGCGAGTATGTCACCACACTCATTCCAATCACCTTTGACGCTCCGGGCAGGTCAATAACTCGCTTTGCGCACATACCTCCCGTACAGCTTTCCGCAAAGGCGACTGTCAAGCCTTTTTCACGGCAAATACTGCTCATTGCTTCCTCAAGACTGCCTACGTTTATTCCGTATACGTACTGTCCCACTCTTTTTGACACTTGGGCTTGAAGAGAGTCGATAAGTCCGTTGCACTCCGCCTCGTCCTTGCCTCTTGCAGTAAGTCTTAAAAGCACCTCACCCGTTTTGGCATAGGGGGCAATGGTGGGGTTCGTACAGGAGTCCATAAGGTCGCGAAGCTCCGCCTCTGCCGCCGCTTCTCCGATACCGTACAAACGGAGATTTCTTGATACTATAACAGAGTCGGAGAACTGTTCCTTGAGCCAAGGCTTTATTTTTTCGTCAAACATAGGTACAAGCTCACGGGGGACACCGGGCAGCATAATTACCGTTTTACCGTCCTTCTGTACGGCGGTAATCGGCGCTGTGCCGTATTCGTTGTCAAAGACGATAGCGCCCTCTGGAAGATAGGCTTGCTTGACGTTGTTTTCTGTCATTATTGCGTTACGGCGTCGGTAATGCTCCTTGATACGTTCCAGCGATTCTTCGTGCAAAACCAGTTTAAGTCCCATCGCTTCGGCTACGCCCTCTTTTGTGATATCGTCACAGGTTGCACCGAGTCCGCCCGAGGTGATTACTATGTCGTTTGAGGCGATAGCATCCCGTAATATGCGAACGAGACGGTCGTGATTATCTCCGACCGTCTCACGATGAAACAGATTTATTCCGATTTCAGCAAGACCTTGTGAAAGGTGAGCTGAGTTAGTGTCTATTATATCGCCGAGAAGAAGCTCTGTTCCGACGCAGATGATCTCTGCGCTGATACTCATATCAGTTGAATATGAGGCTTATGGGCTGATCGTCGTAAATGCACTTGATAGCCTTTGCAAAGATATCATCTGTACGAAGGACAACAAACTTGTCCAGCATCTTTTCTTCGGGAATTGATATTGTGTCAAGAAGAATAACCTTCTTGAATGCACTTTCCTTGAAACGCTCGATAGCTGCACCCGAGAGAACGGCATGAGTTGCACCGCAGTATACTTCGGTAGCACCGCCGACTTCAACAAGAGCCTTACCTGCGTTACAGATAGTTCCTGCTGTATCGATCATATCGTCGATAAGAATACATCTCTTGCCCTTAACGTCACCGATGATGTTACATACCTCGGATACGTTTGCTCTTGCTCTTCTCTTGTCGATGATAGCAAGGGGAGCGTTACATCTCTGAGCAAATGCTCTTGAACGTGTTACTGAGCCAAGGTCAGGTGATACGACTACTGTGTCCTTTGACATATCGCCAAAGTTCTGGATGAAGTAGTCTGCAAGAAGGGGAGCACCCTGAAGGTTGTCAACAGGAATGTCGAAAAAGCCCTGAATCTGAGGAGCGTGAAGGTCCATTGTAAGAACCCTGTCAGCGCCTGCGGTTGTGATAAGGTTAGCAACAAGCTTTGCACTGATGGGATCTCTTGCCTTTGCTTTTCTGTCCTGACGGGCATATCCGAAATAGGGCATAACGGCAGTGATTCTGCCTGCACTTGCACGCTTGAGAGCGTCTATCATTATAAGAAGCTCCATAAGGTTGTCATTAACAGGATAGTTTGTGGACTGGATAACGAAAACGTCACGTCCTCTTACGCTGTCAAAAAGCGATACGCTGATCTCTCCGTCCGAGAAGGTCTTTACCTCGTTCTGTGAAAGAGGCAATCCAAGCTGTGCTGCTATTCTCTTGGCAAGGTCAACGCTTGCGTTTGCACAGAATAACTGAATGTTTCTGCCGTGTGAAATCATATGTACTCTCCGTTTCTTTGCCTAAGGCATATTTTTCTTGTTTTACTTACCTATATTATAACAAAAACTGCTTTTTTTTCAATAGGTATTTTAATATTTCTTGTCGGTTTTTTGTGTTTTTGTTAAAAACAATGCATAAATTTTCAATATAAGTATTTTTTAAGGATATTTTGACGGCGGGCGGATAGCATCCGATGGCAATGTGCGTCTATGGTTGCAATAATTGTATTTAAACAAAGCAAATCAGTAAGGTTGGTTTTTCAAATTGCTTTTCGCTAAAAAACATTCCCTCGTAAAAAACGGCGGACAAACAAAAGTTCTCGGTTATTTAACCGAGAACAGTCTTACTTTTTGTATGATTTCGTCTTGCTTTGCAGTCATTTCCTTTTCTTCGTCGGGGGTCATATGGTCATAGCCCAGAAGATGAAGCACCGAGTGTACTGTGAGATACGCCACTTCTCTTTCAACAGAGTGACCGAATTCCACAGACTGTTCAAGACAGCGGTCGTAGCAGATTATAACGTCGCCCAGTGCAACGGCTTCGCTTTCAAAGGCAATTATCTCTCCGTCGTCAAAGGTAGGGAAGGAGAGTACGTCCGTAACGCTGTCCTTGTTGCGAAAGTCACGGTTTAAACGCTTTATCTCATCACAGTCTACAAAGGTAACCGACACTTCACAGCAGCGCTCTGCCTCCTCGTACTTGAGAGTTTCGTTTACGGCGCGCTTTGTCAGTGCCCGAAGCGCTCGGGTAAAGCTTTTATTATTTGTATTGTCACGTGTGTATATAATATTTTTCAACGCTTTTCTCCCAAAAAAACTTGAAGCCTATTTCTTCTTTTTCATTCGTATATCATCACCTGCAAATTCATAAACTCTGTATTCACCAAACAGCCTTGATACGATTCTTCTTTCGTATTGATTATTCAGCTGCGTGGGAGTCAGATTTGTAGAAACGATAGTGGGCTTGGAGGATAAAATTCTCGTATTGATTATTGTGTAAAAGTATGCCGTCGCCGACTTGCTTTGCACCTCTGTGCCAAGGTCGTCTATTATAAGCAGATCGGAATTAAGAAACCTTTCGCTGCTACGTGCTTCTCCGTCTCTTTCAAAGCGGTCTCTTTCAAAGGAAGCAATAATATTTTGTGCACTGTCATAGGCTACCGTATAACCCTTTTCTATAACGCATTTGGCAATTGCCGAAGATATGTGGGTTTTTCCAAGTCCCGTAGGACCTACGAAGAGCAAGGATTCGGAATCCCACGGTGAGAAGCTTGCTGCGTATTCTTTTGCATATTTGATTATGTCCGACATTTTTTCTCTGATTTCACCAAAGGGGTAAAACGACAGGTCCAAGCTCTCAAAGGTCTGGTTTTCCAGATACTTTCCAAGGCCTGATTTTTTGGAGTTTTGCTGTGTGATAGCCTTTTTTAGACAATCGCACGCCTTTATGCCAACGTAACCGGTATCCGAACACTTGGGGCATTCATATTTTACGTCTGTGTAGTCCTCGGGAAGTCCCAGTGCCGCAAGACGTCTTTTCTTTTCATCCTTAAGGGCAGTCAGCCTCAGCTCTAGTGCTTTGTATGCCGAGTCTCTGTTTTCTTCACCCGACAGCGCCGCGGCAAATATTTTAATACCTGTTTCCGATAGCTCACGTTGTATCTCGGCTAATCTTTCGTCCTTGGAGCACACCTCTTCGGTACGCTTGTCGGCGGCTGCTCTTGCCAGTCTTGCCTTGTCCTTAAATATTTCATAAACACTTTCTGCCATTTGAAGTGTTCCTTTCGGTTATTTTTTCATACTGCTTTCCACAGCCGCCCTGAAGAATTCTTCGGGGTCAAAGGAGGAAGTGGAGCTTGCGGGCTTTTTGTCGCCAACCTCAACCTCCGAGGCTGTTTTAAAGCCTGCACCGTGCCAGCTTTCAAGTATCCTGTGCATATAGCTCATTGATACCTTTCCTGTTTTTTCAACGGTCTTTTCGTAAGCCAGTCTTATCAGCTCGTCACTCAGTGACCATTCCTGCCACTGAGACAGCATCGCCTTTTCCTTTGAGGTGAGTGCTCTTTGTCCAAGTCCCATCAGGGTACGTAACTTTCCTTCAAAAGAGAGCAAGCTTTTTCTTTTTAGGATATATTCCTCAGCCTTTTGGTATGTATTTATATCTCTGTCCGCAAAATCAATAAGAAGCTTTTCTGCATATCTCAGCGAGGGCTTTCCCTCGGATACACAGTGCTCGATTCCCAGCATTACCACGTCGCCCGGCAAACACAAATAGTCGCAGAAGGAGTACAGTGTTGACAGGTCTGAGGTGTTGAAGGTCTTGCCCAGTCTGTTGCTCGCCCATTCCACAAGCTCTCTGAATTCGCCCTCGTTTGCTGCTTGGGCAAGCTGTTTTGAGGTGTATGAAGGCTTTGACGATGGACGGTGTACTGCTTGCACACTCTTTTTTACTGTTTCTATTGGCTTGGGAGACGGCTCCTGCTTCTTTGCACTGCCCTTCTCAATAAGTCCAGCACCTCTTAAAAACGCCAGACTTTCGGAAAGGTCACAGGTTGACACACCTGCCCGTTCAAGCTCGGAGATAATTTCTTCCTCGGTGACGTCGTCATCCGATTCCATTGAGGCTATTATCAAAAAGGTCTTAAGCTCACAGGAGCCTGCTTCTGACAGCCTTGAAATGAGCTTTCTGGGTACGGCAAAGCTATCGCCCATCAGCTTCTTTTTTATTCTGTAACTGACTTCACTCACCTGTATATCTCCTTTCTTACGTATTTGGGAAAGTGCGTTGTATCGATCTCACCGTATCGCTTTGATAGGTGTACCGTAGCGAAAACTGTCGGTGGCTGAAAATGTGGGATAATATTATATAACATTTTTTTATAATAGTCAATAGAAAAGCACGCCGAAAAAACAGCGTGCTTTTTGTTACTATTGATTAGTCTTAAGGTCTGCATTTTGTCCAGTCGCCGTACTTTGTACGGGTGTAGGTGAGAGTTTTGTTGTTCTGTGACAGGGTATAGTTCGAGCAGTCATATACAAGATAGTAACCGTTTTCTACTTTGTTTTTAAGCCCGGTTCCTGTGGAGTAGGAGTTTTCTCCGGGAATGCGATTGCCGTTTTCGTCAGCATTGGATCCGAAGATGATTATAGAGTTTGATTCGCGCGACTCCTTGATGGATATGAAATAGGTGCTCTTGGGAGAGACTCCCATTATACCGATTTTATAGGCGTTTTCGTCAATTTCGGGGACTGCAACAAAGGTGGCTTGAGCAGCCTGAGGAGCTGTTGCTTCGTTGGCAACCAGAGTCAAATCTTCCGTCATTGCTGATGCAATCTCGACGTAGTCGCGCTCGGCTACAATCTTGATTTGATCATAGCTTCCGCTTAAATTCATATTACACGGATTAGATATGGAATTCTGTGAAGTGGTTGTCAAAAGAGTCCAATTAGTTTCCGCTGTCTTTTTTACGAAGACGCTGTATATTACGTTGCCGCTTCCCTCAATTGCAGTATTCCAAGCCAGCTTGTGCGAATAGCCGTTGTTTTCAAAACGGATGTTAGAAATATCGTGCGTTTCGGGAGGATTGCCGGGCTTATCGGGAACATTAGGTGTGGAGGGAGGGATTGCCGGTGCCGTTATTTACACTTATTTCTCTGTAGTTACCGCGGTATACAGTGAAGTCGAGAGAGAAGGTATTGTTGTTAAAGGTTACCGAGTTGGAGTTCCAACCGCTAAGCGTAAAGTAGCCGCCTTTTTCCTCAATGAGTTCATAGAGGTCTTGCAAAAGAGTATGATTCATGTCGTAGCGGATAAAGTTTTTGTTTTCTACGTCTTGATAATTCAGGTCGAGCTCATTTTCACTCAATTCAGCCTTGTAGCTTCTGTGGAGGAATGCTGTTATTGCTTCGGGGAAGGTTATTGTGAGAACTCTGTCAGTCTTATTGTAGACAACAGAGTAGTCAAGGTCTGTTTTGTTAACAGTAAGATTCAGCGAGCAGGTGTAGCTTCCGATAACGTTTCTGTTCTTGTCGTAGCTGATAACTTCAACCGTATCGGGAAGGTTCTGGAAGCTTGCAAGATTTGCGGCGTCAAAGTACGCCTTGTTGCTTGTAACAGTACATTCGTTGGATACAACGAGATCGGGTACCGAGCTGTTGTAAACATTTACGTAGTAGGAGAATATCTTTGATGTGTATTCGGGATTCTTTATTGTAAATACGTAGTAGATTCCCTGGGGATTTATCTCTACTCCCACAGCCGAGTAGTCGGCATCAACAGGGTCGATAATAACTGTCACGGGAGTATAGTCGCTTTCGTTTACGGTTATCTTAAGAGAATTCTTCTCGGGTGTGTTTACAAGCTCATTAAGAGTCCATCCGCTGAGCTTCACGTAACCGCCTGTGCTTACAAGTACGGGCTTTATTTCCTCAAGCACGTTCAGTTCTGCTCCAACGTTCTTTCCGGGTTCGATGAACACCTGAGATGCCAGTTTTATACCTGTTGTGTCGGTAGTGTTTGTTGTAAAGAAGGGATATGCTATACCGAGATAATCTTCGGAAAGCACCATATCAAAATTTCCGTTATCGTACTTTGCGCTGAGCTCAACGTTTTTTGAGGTCTTTTCAACGCCGAGTACACCTGTGTATGAGCCAAGCTCACCTTCTGCACCCATTGCGACTATCTTGATGGTAAGGTCTCCACTTTCAAGAAGTCTGGGGTCGATTACTGCCTTGGGCTCGCTGATGTCTGCATCTGCTTCCAGAAGAAGCTGATCGCCGTTATATATGCTTACCTTGTATACGGTGATTCCGGCAGTATTTGCGGGAGTTTTTACCGATACGTAGGGGATATGATGCTGACTTGTCAGCTCGTAGCCTGCAGGGTCCTGAGAAAGTGTTTCATCTTCTTCCACTTCTGTTACGAAAACCGTAAAGGCTGACGAACGCTTTACCAAGTAAGCAAATTCGTTTTCGGTAACTGTGTTAGCGTAGAGCTGAGCTACAGCGTTGTCGTTATTGATATCCGTGCTGCCCGCTGTGAAGGGATCGTTTGTAACGTGTCTTTGTGTATATCTGTTTATCAATGAGTACGCGTAATTTTCCGTATCGAGTCCGCTAAAGGTATATACACTCTGGTTTGTCAAGTTAGCGGGAGCCTTGGTGAGCTTGACGTCGGCAGAGTTTACGCTGAATGCATCCGACGTGGAGACGATTCTCTTTTCAAGTCGCCATGAAGCCACTTCCGTTTCGTTGAAATTCTCGTCGCTTGTTGATACTGTTACCGTGTCGTAGGTGTTGATGGGAACTATGGTTTTTATAGGAGTCAAAAACTGGGAATTGTGGCTCCACAGTACACTGTCGTCCTGTGAATTGGTGAACTTTACTGCGTGTCTGGGGGCAGTGTCACCTGCGGGAACGGTCAGTGTGAAGCTGAGCACGTTGCCCTGGGTCGAGAAAACAACGTCGTAGCCCTTCTTATCGGCAGGCACGAGCTTGTCAACGTTTTCCGTACGTGTTGCGTTACATACGGTACAGATGTAGGTTATCAGACCGTAGTTATCTGCTGTGGGAGCAATGGTCAGGTCGCCGTCGTCCCAAACGTGCTTCTGTGTCATTGTATGGGATGCGTCAAAGATACAGCTCTTGACGTGCCTTTCTGAGTCAAGCTTTGCCCAATCGCTCCATACGTGGAAATGTATGGTGGGAGTTGAAGGAGTTGAGGGAGTTGTAGGTGTTGAGGGAGTTGTAGGAGTTGTAGGTGTTGTAGGAGTTGTGTCCTCGGGTTTGGCCGTTTCTTCCTTTGTAACTGTGTTGTTGCCCGAAATCGTTACGTCTCCGATTACGGAATCCTGGGTACTTACCGTCGTATTGTTTGCCTGAACCGTCACACTGCCTGTTACGACTGCCTGGTTAAAGGTAACCTTTCCGTCACTTGCTCCGGGCGCTACAAGAATGTTGGAATAAGTCGCACCTGTGAGAGTAACGTTTTCAGTAGCAATAAGTATGATACCGTCATCCTTTGAAAGAGTATATTCGCCGGGCTCGTTGATATACTGAACGATTGCACGGTCCAGTACGGTTACCATTGCGGCACGGCTCATACTTCCTTCGGGAGAGAGTACGCCCTCTGCAACACCGCCTACGATACCTGCCTTTGTCAATGCCGCAACGTAGGGTGCCGACCAGTCTGAAACGTTTTTGCTGTCCTTGAAGGCAGACAGGTCACACTTCTCGTCGGGAGCGATACCCAGTGCTCTGCACAGCATAACCATTGCCTGTTCACGTGTTATAAGCTGATTGGGGTTTGCGTTTTTGCCGTCGCCAAGCATAATGCCTGCCTTGTAGCATTTGAGTACGTCGTTTGCATACCATGCATCCTTAGCTACGTCGGCAAAGGGGTTTTCAGCTGTTTCTGTAAGTCCGAGAGTCCTTGCTAATATAGCAGCCATCATCGCTCTTGTCAGCGATGCGTCGGGCTCAAAGGATGTTCCTGTTCCGTTTATTATTCCGTGTCCTGTCCAACGCTCAATGGCATTTTCTGCCCAGTGTCCGTCGGTATCGTCGTAGCTTATTTCTGCTGCCATCGCACAGGGGGCAAAGGCAAGAAGAACTGCAAGAAGCAACGATGCGATTCTGAAAAGCTTGTTTTTCATAACGTCCTCCAAAAACATAATTTTTTCTTGAAAATAACTTTTTCGTCATATTCAAGGCTTGGTCGGGCATAGCCTTCTGCTATAATTCCCAATATAATTTTCCACTCTATAGTATAAAACTATCTTGATTAAAAGTCAAGCATTTGTAATAAAAAGATGCTTAAAGCGTAGACTAATTTCATAAAGATTTTGTGAGGTGATTTTTTGAAAGCAATAATACTTGCAGGGGGAGAAGGAAAAAGACTCCGTCCCCTTACGGCTACCAGACCAAAGCCACTTATGCGGGTGGGAGACCGCACGCTTCTTGATATAATGTTGGAAAGACTCGGTGCACACGGTATTACAAATGCCGCCGTAACGCTGGGTTACCGAGGGGACGATATAATAAACGAGATTGGAGACAGTCTACACGGAATCAACCTTCGGTATTTCCGTGAAAAAAGCCCTCTGGGAACGGCAGGCTGTGTAAAAAACTGCAGTGATTTTGTGGAGGACGATACTCTTATACTGTCTGCCGACGCCTTGACGGATATTGATTTTACGGCGTTGATAAAGGCGCACGCGGACACAGGTGCATTGGTGACGCTTGCCGTGACTGAAAGAAAAAACCCCCGCCTTTACGGTGTTGTGGAGACAAGAGGAGACGGAAGAATAGTTGACTTCAAAGAAAAGCCGCAGCTTCCCGAGGACTCGACGGCAACGGTTAACTGCGGCATTTACGTGATAAAAAAAGAAGTTCTTGATATGATACCCGAAAACACCTTTTGCGATTTTGCAAAGGACGTATTCCCAAAAATGCTTTCACAAAGGATGCCTTTGTTTGCATATAAAACAGATGATTTTTGGTGTGATATCGGATCGTTTTCCGAATACCGCAGGTCAAATCTGCTCACTCTTACGGGAGGCTTTTTTGTGAAAAATTCTCAAGGCAGTGTTTTGTCCAAGGGAATTATTACCGACAGTATTGTGGGAAAGGGAAGCAGAATTCTCAGCAAGGCTGTAATAAAGGATTCCGTGGTGGGCAGGAATACAAGAATCGGTTCTCGCACCCGTCTTGATTCCTGTATCCTTGGCGACGGTGTAACCGTGGGCGAAAACGTGAATATATCGGGCGGTGCTGTGGTTGGCGACTTTGCCATTCTTGGTGACGGTGTAACCCTGACCGACGGCATACACATAGAACCCTATACAGTGTTTATGGGGTAAAAAAAGCGGCTGCTAGCCGCTTTTATTTTATTTACTGGGAAAATGCATTAAATCAACCTCGCCGATTTTTAAAAAATATGAAAAAGATGTCAGGGTGATGTCAGGGTAATGTCATTGTATGTCATGCTCGAGGTGTGATATAGTGTACTCAGAAGGATGCGCAAACTTCATAATACAAACGCTATATAAAGGCGGCTAGCAGCCGCCGGCAAAGCTCGCCTACCGTAACCATTAGGTATATCCCTACAAT